>PUPC01000108.1 GCA_003553185.1 Planctomycetota bacterium
ACGCCTGCCGCCAATGGTGGGTTGACGGAGTATATGGGCGAGCGAGGAGCAGCCCAGGCGCAGGGCCAGCCCGACTATCGTATGAACTGTGACACTGTAACCCCGTGAATCTCTACGCCAAAGTCGGCTGCACCGTGATAGTGCCGAACGGGCGATCGGTTATCATAGTGACAGTGATTTGTGTTGCGTTACGGACGGCGATTGGCAAGCCCCGTCCGTCGACATAACCAAACACAGGGCGTACAGGCAGCCCGCGGCGGCCTCTGTCGCGGGCCTCTTTGAGGTACGAGTGGGACACAAGGCCGATGTTGAGCGAAATCGTTTCTCCGGTTATTCGGGCGATGGAATATCGCAATATGTGTTGCAAAAAAGCAACAATCGGGGAGCGGGTGTTGCTTTTCTGCAACATGCTGTTTTGGGGCCTTGGCGTAGATGTATCTGCTTATCTATCAACAGCTTATACAGACGTCCCTTTGTTTGCAGGGCGGAAATGAGTAAATCCGTGTTTTTTTTACACATCGCGAGTCAGGCCCCGTTGATAGCGAACCGAACCGGCGAAAAAAATATCGAACGTAAGCCATTGATGTGAAAAGGGAAAAGGAACTATTACAAAGAAAGTTGGCGTTCCTCCCAGATTATGGCACAGGTTTTGCAGCTATAAGACATCAGTTCTTTGGCCGACCCGAATGAATTCTGGTCGACATAGTAAAGGATGTCGGAGGGTGTGTGGTCCCCCGTAACGCGCTCTGCTGATTGGGTGTGTCAGGGCCACAATGAGAAAGGATTGAAAGGAGGTGATGGACATATGGACACAGCAGCGGGCACAGGGCCCGCAAGGATGCATACTTCGGAAATGATTTATTCAGTGGAAAGGAGGTGATAGCATTGAGCACTGTAACCGCAAGAAACACCGTCAAGACAAGCACCGGCCAGAAAGGAGGTAATATGCGAAAGGCCACAATGATTGCGTTGGCGCTGGTCTTCGTGACCGCGACCGCCTTCGCATCAAATCAGTACAAACCGGGCATTGGAGAAACGGATGTGTATGCCCACGGATTGCCCACTTGGGCGCAGGATCCGGATAACATAGTAACGTCTATGTCCGAATCGATCGTTGGCTTAATCTCAGGCACAGCCAACAGTTGGGTGTATAATAACCCTGATGACGGTTACAATACCTTCGTTTATCAGTTCGAGATCGATGGTGGCGAACCTGTTGCCAGAGCCACGATGGGTGGTGCGGCATGGCAGGGCGTCACTATTACGGATCAAGGGACGGACGGAGACACCGCCACGAAATCCACGCCAGCCGGGGGTACAACCACCTGGGATGACGGCGACCCGTATTTCATCCAGCGGCTGGCTGGAGAAGGCATCGCCATGCAGTTCGAGGATGCCGACGTCGGGACGTTGCTCTATCCGGACGGCAGTTCGAACTACATCTGGTTCCATACGGAGTACTCGGACTGGGGTGTGGCGAATGTTGCCTTAATTAACGGCGGAGAGAGCGGCACAGCCACCGCTGTGGCTCCAAGGCCGCTTGAAACACCGCCTAACGGCGTCCCCATCCCAGAGCCCACCGGGCTGCTGGCTATGGGCCTGCTCGCACTGGTCGGCCGCAAACGCCGCAAATAACCGACCAGAGCCACACGCGTACCCCAAGGGGCATCTCCTTCGAGATGCCCCCTCTTTTTACGCCCCGGCTATTGCGGTTCCCGGGGGAACGCCGGTCGATCTCATGAGGGCTGTTCGAGGGATGGTGCTTCGGGGGGCTTGCTCAGGGGCCGGCCGACGGGTCGGGCAGTTGTCCTGCGGCCGACGATCCGACCTCGGCGTGCGATTCGGCGCGGGCGTATTCCTGGACCTTGACGGCGACCACGGTCATGTCGTCGAACTGGGATATGCCGGCGGCAAACGATTCGACGGCCTCGATGACCCGTTCGCAGATGTCCTCGGCGGAGAGCTCGTGGGAGTCCTGGACCACCTCTTCCAGCCGGGCCATCCCGAACTGCTCGCCCGAATCGTCCGCGGCCTCGGTGATCCCGTCTGTGTACAACAGGATCACGTCGCCGACCGACACCCGGCACAGGTCCTGCCGGATATCGTCCTGCTCCCACACGCCGAGCGGGATGCCGCTGGCGGGCAGCGTGGCGAACTCGCCTCCGGTCCGCCGAATCACCGCCGGATTGTGGCCCGCGTTGACATACGAGAGCATCTCGCGCTCGGGGTCGATCACGGCGTAGAAACAGGTCACGAACATGTCGTAATGGACTTCGTTGAGCATGAAGTCGTTCGCCATCCGCATCACTTCGATGGTTGACGGCCGCTGGTGCGAGTAGGCGCGGATAAGGCATCTCGAGAATCCCATGAACATCGCGGCCGGGAGCCCCTTTCCCGCCACGTCGGCGACGACGATCCCCCAGCGCCCGTCGGGCAGGGGGATGAAGTCGTAAAAGTCGCCGCCCACCTCTCGGGCCGGGATGCTTCGTGCGGCCACGTCGAAGCAGCCCATGTCGGGGCACGACA
>PUPC01000125.1 GCA_003553185.1 Planctomycetota bacterium
ATTTTTTCTCATTTGCGTTCTTGACATGTGCGTGGAGAGCGCTATACTGATGTTCTTGGCGGGATGGCCGACGTTTGCGGTTCCGCCGGAGCGTATTTTGTTCTTTGACAATCGGGAAGAAGCGTGCAGCGTAGACGAGTGTGGGCCTTTCGTTCCATCATTTGATGGGATGTTTGGTCTTGAGATACATCCCTGCGGCATGGGCCTTTCGGGGCTTGATGTCGCATGGTATCGCCTCATCTTTTATCGATGTCCCTGTGTTATGCGGGGATTATGATAAATTTATGGAGGGTATGATACCGGCTCAGAACGAACGCTGGCGGCGTGGATAAGACATGCAAGTCGAGCGAGAAAGGGGTTTTCGGACTCCGAGTAAAGCGGCGAACGGGTCAGTAATGCACAGATAACCTGCCCTCGAGTTCGGCATAACCCGTCGAAAGGTGGGCTAATTCCGGATGTAGTGCCGGGTCGTATGGTTCGGTATGAAAGGCGGGAGCGTTTCGGCGTTCCTGTCGCTCGTGGAGGGGTCTGTGTCCTATCAGCTTGTTGGTGAGGTAACGGCTCACCAAGGCCTACGGGTACGGGGCCTGAGAGGGTGACCCCGGACACTGGGACTGAGACACTGCCCAGACTCCTACGGGAGGCTGCAGTCGAGAATCATTCGCAATGGGCGGAAGCCTGACGATGCGACGCCGCGTGTGGGACGAAGGCCTTCGGGTTGTAAACCACTGTCACAGGGGAAGAACCGCGCGGATTTGATAACGGTCCGCGTCTGACGTTACCCTGAGAGGAAGCCACGGCTAACTCCGTGCCAGCAGCCGCGGTAATACGGAGGTGGCGAGCGGTGTTCGGAATTACTGGGCGTAAAGGGTGCGTAGGCGGCTCGTTGTGTCCGGCGTGAAAGCCCCCGGCTTACCCGGGGAATGGTGCCGGAAACTGGCGAGCTTGAGTACAGGAGAGGAGAGTGGAATTTCTGGTGGAGCGGTGAAATGCGTAGATATCAGGAAGAACGCCGGTGGCGAAAGCGGCTCTCTGGCCTGTCACTGACGCTGAGGCACGAAAGCCAGGGTAGCGAACGGGATTAGATACCCCGGTAGTCCTGGCCGTAAACGATGGGCACTACGTAGTGGGGGTTTCTGACACCTTCACTGCCGGAGTTAACGCATTAAGTGCCCCGCCTGGGGACTACGGCCGCAAGGCTAAAACTCAAGGTAATTGACGGGGGCTCACACAAGCGGTGGAGCATGTTGCGTAATCGAGGCAACGCGAAGAACCTTACCAGGGCTTGACATGCACGGATTAGGTCGTCGAAAGGCGGCTGACACCCTTGAGGTGGAACGTGCACAGGTGTTGCATGGCTGTCGTCAGCTCGTGCCGTGAGGTGTCGGGTTAAGTCCCTTAACGAGCGAAACCCTTATCCTTAGTTGCCAGCGAGTCATGTTGGGGACTCTAAGGAGACTGCCAGTGTTAAACTGGAGGAAGGCGGGGACGACGTCAAGTCATCATGGCCCTTATGTCCTGGGCTGCAAACGTGCTACAATGGCCGGTACAGAGGGCAGCGAGACCGCGAGGTGGAGCCAATCCCACAAAGCCGGCCTCAGTTCGGATTGAAGGCTGCAACTCGCCTTCATGAAGCTGGAATCGCTAGTAATCGCGGATCAGCAATGCCGCGGTGAATGTGTTCCTGAGCCTTGTACACACCGCCCGTCAAATCAACCGAGTGGATTGCACCCGAAGCCGTGGAGCCCTCGGGCCAGCGTCGAAGGTGCGGTCCATAAGGTGGATTAAGTCGTAACAAGGTAGCCGTACGGGAACGTGCGGCTGGATCACCTCCTTTCTAAGGAATCGACGGACCGCTTGGACGGTGACGTCCCGGCGGGATTGTCAGCACACTCCGACATGCTGCACGCATCCCCCGATTGCAACCCATAAACCGGACACACCCCGAGGACGCCCCCCACCCCACCGAACTCCGAACGAGAAGCCGACCTGCGACTCCCAGTCGAAGGCACGGCTCTCGCACGGGCGGAGGCGGACGGAGGCATCCGCACCTCGGGCACCGTCCGGGAAACCACACGGGGGCCCGTAGCTCAGTGGCGAGAGCGCACGCCTGATAAGCGTGAGGTCGGCGGTTCGAGTCTGCCCGGGCCCACCACACCACCCCCAAAAAACTCTATCTCCCCTCCCCCCTTGGTTTTCCCACTTCTGCACTGCTGCAACTATCTTGTTGGTTCGACCGGGGAGACATTAATCATCGTCGACAGCCGGCACTTCCCACAGCGGGCAGGGCCGCCCTTCGCTGGTGAGATACAATGACCGGTCGTCCGGTCCGTAGCAGATCGCTTCCCCCTGCCGTCTCATCGGCATCATGAGCCGTCTGGGTTCGCGCTGGAACGCTTCGGCCCACGTTTCGTCCGACCGGCGGATGAACTCGAAGGCCGGGCCGTAGGTAACGACGATGCAGCGTGTGTTGTCGGCCGAGATGTCCATCCCGGTAGCGAGCGGGATCGGCACGTTGGCGACGGGCTTTGCGACGGCGACGCCTTCGAAGTCGTCGTCCGGCAGTGGGAGTTCGTAAACGCGAGCGCGGTGCCAGAGCACTTTTCCGACGAGGTATATCTTTCGTTCCTCCGGGTCGAAGGCGACGGCTTCGCAGTCCACGGGGCCGGTTTCGTACCGGAAGCGGATGGTCTGCTCCGGCTCGATCTGTCCGACCGTCGGTTCGCCGTCTTCGCGGAGTGCCGGCTCGATGATGAGGTGCAGAGATACGGTCTCTCGCCTTGCGTGGTTATCTCCGACGTCGCCGAGCAGCAGGTAGGGTGTATCATTCATTCGGAAGGACGCGATGTCCTCGAGATCCCGGGCTTCGATCCCGGCGATCTCGAACGTGGCGAGGTCCTCGCCGTCGCGGTTGAGTGCATAGATGAACGGTCCGTGCCCCGAGTCGTTATGCGTCCAGAAGACGCCGTCGGTCCGCCGGCTTCTCGCCAGCCCGCTGCTCTCCACGATTCTCTCGTTCTCCAGGTTGGCGAGCAGCCGGGGCGCCCCATAGTTGATCCGTTCTGGCGGTTTCTCGGCCCCGGCGGGCGCTGCGACGGCAAGGAGGATGAGAAGCTCGGGCAGGATGTGGGATACGGTCGGCGATTTCGTCGGCAAGGCGCGGCCCTTTCTGCATCGTCCGGAACGAGTATGCGCCCTCTCTGGCCAAGCTGCGGCCGGTCGCGGTCGATGACGGCGGCATCGCATCAAACAGAGTATAAGCCAGGCGATGCGGGGCGTCAAACGAAACGCTCGCTCCTCGCAGGGTCAGGGAAGCCGTCCTAAATGATCGCTGGGTGGAGAACGCTATTGCCTTTGTCCAGATCAGGTGTTATTTCTTGATTCCTAGCTGGAAAGGGGTAAAATAAAACTACGAGAGATGTGGAGTGGATGCTTGTACGGGGGAAATAGGAGAACGGTGTTATGGATATGTCTCGTCGAGATTTCGTCAAGCGGTGTCTTCTGGCGGGGGGTACGCTACTGGTGGCGCCGGGCTGTGGCCTGGCCGATGAGCCGGGCCGGGCTGGTCAGTTGGCCGAGGACGCCGAGGTCGGCTATGTCAAGCTCGAGCAGGAGGGCAAGCTGGCCGAGCGGGTCGAGCAGGCGTATGAGATAATCCGTGGGTGCAAGCTGTGCCCGCAGGGCTGCGGTGTGAACCGCACCCGGGGCCAGCGCGGGTTCTGCCGTGCTCCCGAGCGTGCTGTCATCGCCAGCCATCAGCCCCATTTCGGCGAGGAGGTCCCGCTGGTCGGGCGTCGTGGTTCGGGGACGATCTTCTTCTCCCACTGCAGCTTGCGCTGTGTCTTCTGCCAGAACTGGCCGATCGCCCACAAGGGTCGCGGCCGGGAGACCACCGACGAACAGGTCGCCGACATGATGCTGGAGCTGCAGCGGATCGGCTGTCATAACATCAACCTGGTGACGCCGACCCACGTCCTGCACAACGCGCTCAGTGCCACGCGGATCGCGGCTCGGAAAGGACTCCGCATCCCGCTGGTATATAACACCGGCGGATATGACCGGCTGGAGATGATCAAGCTGCTGGACGGCGTCGTCGATATTTACCTTCCCGACATCAAGTTCATGGACGGCGAGCAGGCGAAAGTGTATACAGGCGGGGCGGAAGATTATCCCGACGTCGCGACCAAGGCGGTCGCCGAGATGCACCGCCAAGTCGGCGTGCTGAAGACCGATGGGCGCGGGATCGCCAAACGGGGAGTGATGATACGCCATCTCGTCATGCCCAACCGGGTGTCGGGGGTGCGGCAGTTCGTTCAGTGGGTGGCCGACAACCTGTCCGAGGACACCTACATCAACCTGATGTCGCAGTACCGGGTGGAGTTCAATGCTGATGACCACGAGAAGATCGCCCGGGCGATCAGCCCCCAGGAGTTCCTCGAGGCGATGGATTGGGCGGAGGAGGCGGGCTTGACCAACCTCGACTCGCGGTCGGTCGCTCAGCGCGACAGTTTCCGGCGCCGCTGGGGCGATTAAGCAGGCGCGGACCGCCCCGGCCGATCAGGCCCAGATGCCCGGCAGCGCCCCGCCGCAGTGCCCGCACTTCCCGTCATCGATGTGCATCTCCCGGATCATAAAGCCGACCCTGGCGATGACCCTCTCGTCGCAATGAGCGCAGAATGTATTGGCGGCCTCGTGCCCCGGGACGCGAGCGATGTACACATACCGCAGGCCCGCCTCGCGGGCGACCTCCCGAGCTCGGGTCAGTGTCGAGACCGGGGTCGAGGGGAGGTTGGCAAGCTTGTACAGGGGGTGGAAGCGGGAGAAGTGGACGGGCACGTCCGGCCCCAGCTCGCCCATTATCCATCGGACCATCTCGCCGATCTGCTCCATGTCGTCGTTCAGCGACGGGATCAGCGGCACGGTGATCTCGAGGTGGGCGTCCGCCTCCTTGAGTATCTGCAGCGTCTCGAGGACTGGGGCCCTTTCACCGCCGACAACGTCCCGATAGAACTCCTCGTCCCACCCCTTCAGGTCGATGTTCGCCGCATCGAGGTATTCGGCCAGCCGCCGGAGTGGGTCCGGGCGGATATAGCCGGCCGAGTGGAACAGGTTCAGGATGCCGGCCCGCCGGGCGCGGACCGCCGTCCGGGCCATAAATTCGTAGAAGACGACCGGCTCGCCGAACGTGTATGCGATGGAACGGACCTTTGATTCTTCGGCTGTTTTGACGATTGCGGCAGGCCCCATATCGTAGGCGTGGACCTCTTCCGGCGAGGCCAGCGCCGTCTCCCACACCTCGCAGAATTTGCACGACAGGTTGCACCCAGCGGTGGCGACCGAGAGCGAGCGGGACTCGGGCACCACGTGGAAGAACGGAACCCGCTCGATCGGGTTGACCTGTACCACACACGGGTTGCCGTAAACGAGCGAGTAGCCGCGGCCGTCCCGGTTCTCACGAACCTGACACCGGCCCCGCTCGCCCGGCGCAATCCGGCAGCGGAGAGGACAGAGATCACAGCGGACGTGGTTGTCCGCCTCCGCGGTGAACAGCGGAGAGCGGAATGTACGGATGAACCCCTTGCGGGCAGACTGTGCTCGGGCCTGTCGGGCGGAGCCGGGGACGCCGGAAAGCATCAGCCCGCAGGCGCCGCAGGTGCCCAGCCGGAACAGGTCTCGTCGTGTCAGCCCGGTTGTGGCATCTTGTTGTTTGTCTTCCATGAAGCGTTCCTGCTCACCAGTATCAGTACAAAAGCCGTACTATTCATTATGCCAGCCAGAACGCAGCATGCAAGAATCCCGATGACCGGTGCGACGACCGCCCCCGCCAGGACTGCTCCCACACAGGCGCCGAACAGCTCTGTCCCGTAGGCAATTCCCGTCGATTTCTCCGTCCGGCGGTTCAGCCCCATGCAGCATGCCGCGGCGAGCGGGAAGCCCGCCCCGTTCATCAGGCCGCCGCCGAACGTGATGACCGAGAAGCCGAGGAAGGTGATCCACGAGGCACCGGCTGCCGCCGCCAGGGGCAGCACCAGTGCGATGACGAACGCGAACGCAGCGATACACAACTGAATGAAGGCGAGCGGACGGACGGGCACTTCGACGAGCGCACGCCGTCGAGTCAGAGCCGCCCCGAGCCCCAGGCCGGCCATGAACATCGCCACGATCAGCCCGATCATCTCGTATACGAATCCGTATATGCTCTGAAAGGCGAAGAGGAGGGTGATCTGAAGCGTCATCGTCGCCAGTCCTGTCGTGAAGATTGTGAACAGGATCGCGTAGTGAGCGTCGGCCCGACCGGTCAGGCGGCGCCCGGCAGCCCGCAGGACGAGTTGGAGGAGCAGAAAGCCGCCGATGATCGGCCAGATCCACCAGCCCCGCACGTTCAGAATCCGTCGGAATATCTCCGCCCGCTCCCTGTCCACGCGCCGGTTCCACAGCACGAGCGAGTGGAAGTAGCCGATGGGTCGGAAATCGGAGTTGATGAAATAGCGTTCGTAGACCGGCGGGAGGTCGGCCTCTCCGGCGAGTTGCTCGGCGATGGGTGCGGGGAAGAGCGGGCCGGTCTCCGGCGTGGTGCGGTGGGCCTCGGGGTGACGGCCGTGGTGAAGCAGTATCCAGTGCCGCCTCAGCAGCGGGGCCTCTTCGAGGAGTGTGTGGAAGTACCATTCCGAGAACGCCTCGGCCTCGACCGCCCGATCGGCGAACCGATGGCGGAGGACCTCCGGGTCGGCCGATAACTGGTCGGGGTCATTGCTGGCGAAGAAATAGCAGAACAGGTCGCCGACCGGGAGGACGTGGTCGAAGGCGGTCCGCAGGGTGTGGTACACCGTCGCATTCTGGTTCACCACCGCGGAGCCGCGCAGGTCGGAGGTGGACGTTACCCCGGTGGCCAGCACCCCGTCCGACTCGAGCCGCTCGGCCGCCTCGTGGAAGAACTCGGTGGTGTAGAAGCGGTTCAGCACGGCGGTGGCCGGGTCCGGCACGTCAATGAGGATCAGGTCGTATGTCCGATCGGTCTCCTTGACGAACAACCGGCCGTCGGTGGGGATGACCTCGACGCGTGGGCTGGCCAACGCCGCCCGGGTCTCGCGCGGGACATACCGGCTGGCCGTCTCGACCATGACGACGTCCGGCTCGACGTAATCGACCTGCTCGACGACCGGATGCCTCAGAATCTCCCGGAGCACGCCCCGCAGGCCGCCGCCGATGAGCAGGATGCGCCTGGGCGACCGGTGTTGTGCCAGTGCGAAATGGGCAAACTCGGCTGCCGGCGACTCCTCGAGCTGGTAGGCAACCGCGTCTTCTTCGGCGGTCGAGAACGCCAGATGCCCGCTCTGAAAGAAGCTGTACTGGTCCTCGCGGCGGACCACCGAGATCGTCCCGTACTTCGACCGGCGCGTCTCGACCAGCTCCTGGTCGGGGGCGAACAGCCGCCATTGCTCCTGATAGGCGAGGTCGTCCAGACGCCCCAGATAGGGGAACGCGCCGGCGGCCGCCACCACCAGCAGCGCCAGAGCGGCAACGCCGATCAGTTTGACCGTGCGTCGGCCGGGGTGGCGTAGGGCTGCCCTGATCCCCAGTCCGACCACGGTGGCCGCCATCAGCGCGGCTGCGCCCAGTACCAGGTGGAACGGGTTCAGGTAATGAACGAGCAGCAGGGAGAAGAGCGTCCCGGCGATGGCATCGCCCCACGCCTCGAACAGGTACGTCTTCGCCCCGCCCGAGGTGTCACAGGCCCCGGTCTGCTCCCGCCAGAGCCGGGCCACGAACACGAACTGCACCCCGATGAGCAGGCATCCGGGGGCCATCAGCAGGACCGACCCGAGCGCGGTGGCGGAGAACGACAGGTATTCGCCCGGCACCACGTCGAAGAAACCGCGAAGCAGCCGACTCCCCAGCACGGTCGCAGGGAGCAGCAGCAGGACTCCCGCCGCCGCGCCGGCCGAGATCGACAACGGCCGCCGAACCCGCTCGGCCAGCACCATGCCCGCCCAGCTCCCGACGCCCACCCAGAACATCCATGAGGCCAGTATGATGCCGATGGACAGCTCGCTCCCGTAGAAGACCATCAGGAGCTCGCGGAGCAGGACGACCTGCCCGATCTGCGACACCATACCGAGCGAGAGCGCCGCCGGGAGCTGTGGTGGGATCCGCCTAAATATGCCCGCCAATCGTGAGCTCATAGCACACCGACCGGAGAACCGCAGGAAAAATATCCGCCCTGCCCTGCCGCTGAGAGAGACGGCCCGAGTATCCGACCCCGCTCAATACCGAGTGTACCGACGCGAGGAAGCGCGTCTCCGTAGCGCCCCGGATGCGACTACTCGTTTTGTGGGCGGTTACAGGCCGCTACTCGAACAGTTCGACCCCGCCGTCCTTGACCTTGCGGGTCTTCTTTTTGCGGCCCTCGGCCTGGCGGATCAGCTTCTTCATCAGCTTGTCGTACTCATCGCGGTCCACGGGCAGAGTGACCGGCTTGCCCTTGTCGCCCGACAGGAAGATGGCACAACTGATCTCGACCTGATTGATGCCCTCATCGCCGGGAGCGATAAGGTCGGCCTCGCCGTTGATCGCCTTGACCGTGTTGTGGGTGATCGCCTTGTGGCCCGCCATCCGGTCCTTGTACGGCTCGACCTCCTCGAAATCGCCGCCGGGCGAGCCCCACTTGGACGTTGCGTTGAGCGTCCAGTCGCGGAGCGACGCGCCCTCTTTATTCCGGGCGAAGAACAGGTCGCGACCGCGGATTTCCAGGATGCCCCGGTCGCCGACGATCCGCATGTAAGAGAGTGTTGGCGACTCGTTGACCGCAGTCGCATAGTAGCCGGTGGCGCCGTTCGGCCAGGTGAGGAGTGCTTCGGCCTGGTCCTCGACCTCGATGTTGTGGATGCGGCATCCCCAGCGTCCGAGCACCTCGGACGGCTGGCCGCACAGGTGATAGAGCAGGTCGGTGTAATGGGGGGCCTGATTGACCAGCACGCCGCCTCCCTCGGTCGCCCAGCGCCCGCGCCAGGGATCGGACTCCCAGTACGCCTGCGACCGATAACACGGGGCCAGGTAATACACGCGGATGATCTCGCCGACGGTCCCGTCGTCGATCATCTTCTTCGCCTTGCGGATGTGCCCGCGAGCCCGGTTCTGATACATCACGCTGAACACACAGCCCGATTTCTTCGCCGCGTCGAGCATCTTATCCACCGGGCTGAGCGTCACCCCCAGCGGCTTCTCGGAAATGACGTGGAGACCCCGCTCGAACGCATCGATAGCGATGGGCGGGTGGTCGTAATGGGGCGTAGCAATCAAGACCGCATCAACGAGGCCGCTGTCGAGAAGGTCGTGATGATCGACGAACGCCTTCGCGTCGAACGTCTCCCCCGCCTCGACGGCGCGGTCCTCGATGATATCGCAGACCGCAGTTGGTGCTGCGTTGCGCATCTTCGCCAGGTACTCCAGATGAGCCGTGCCCATCCCGCCACATCCGATGACGCCGAATCTGATTTTCGCCATGCCTCTTCCTTTCCCAAAGCTCGAATATCTGTCCAATCGGCGCGGTATTCTAGCCGCCGCGGGGGCCGATGTCAAAAGTGCTCTGCTTCAGCACAATGTCCTGCTTTCGAAATAGCGATGAAGAGAGAAGAAAACTCGACCGTCTATCAACGAGTGACGGCGCTGCTTTCCTCTCCACTGTCGGCCTGAAGCACAGCGGGCGCGGAGTGGATACGACTCTCCGCGCCCGGTGTGATGTGGGGATTAGCTGCAGCAGCTATCGTCGCAGCAGCTATCCTTTTTCTTCATCTGCTTGCCGCAGCAGACGAGGTCGCATTCGACGCAGCCACAGACGCTCGTCACCTTGACCTCGATGCCGCAACCCTCGTCCAACTCACACACAAAGACATCGCCTTCACAAACTTCAGCCATGGAACAACCTCCTTCCTCCCCGGGTTCACTCTGTCATGGCCGTCGGCCAACGGCCAACACTTCTGCGGGCGGTCAGCCCGCCAATCGGTTCAACTCGTCGGAGAGCGTGCGCACGTGGCGCATCTCCTCGAGGATAATCTCGTCGATCTTTTCCCGCCCGGTCGGCTGTGGCACTGTGCTTCGCATGGCGGAGTAATACAGGATCGAGTCTTTTTCGAGTCCGAGAGCGATCTGCAGAACCTCTTCCAACGTCTCGTCCCCGCTCAGCTTCTCAGAGGGATCGCCGCCCACGCCGAACACTTTGCCCTCGGCGACGGCCCGCAGGTACAGGCGCGGCTCGTCCTCGTTCTCGATGGCGAATGATTCCGAGAGCCACCCGGGGTTCTCGCGCCGGAGTTCCTGGTGCATGCCGATGAAGACACGCTCGTGCTTGTCCTCCATCTCGGCAAGGTCGAGCAGCATCTGTCGGGCATCGGCCATACCGGTATTCTCTGCCGCTTTTCGGTAGAACGCCGCTCCGTTCCGCTCGATTTGTTCGGCGATCTCGAGGATTTCGTCGGCGTTGAATGTTTGTGCCATCCCATTTCCTCCTGGTTGCCGGCCACGTCAGGTTCCGGCATCATATTGATTTCACCGGTATATTGCAAGGGGTCAGCGGTCGTTGGATTGCCGGGGAGGCGGCCGTGTATCAGGGGGCATCGACCGGTGCGGTCGGCCGGGCCTGCAGGGCGTAGGCGCTGCCGGTGATGAGGATGATTCCCGACAGGATCGACCAGACCGAAAGCACCTCGCCGAAAATAATCACCGAAAGAACGGGGGTGAGGAACGTGCCTGCGAGAAGGACCGTCCCGCTGACCGTTGCACCCAACGCCCGGATGGCATGGAAGTAGGTGACGTGGGCCGCACCGACGAAGAGGATGCCCGAGCCGAAGGCGACGAGCAGGACCCAGATGCCGATTGTGCCGCGGGGAATCAGGTCTGCCGGCTCGCCGACGGTGAACGTGAGTACGCCGAAGGCGAGGGCCATCATCGTGCACACGCACGTGTAGGTCGCCAGGGGCGAGCCGCGCCGGACCAGCAGTTTGATCAGGACGGTGTACAGCGCCCAAAAGATGCAACTGCTCAGCAGGATGAGCACCCCCACGATCAACGGGGTCCCGCCCACCCCGCCGGGGTCCGAACGCAGGCCGACCAC
Source organism: Planctomycetota bacterium (assembly GCA_003553185.1). Taxonomy (GTDB): domain Bacteria; phylum Planctomycetota; class PUPC01; order PUPC01; family PUPC01; genus PUPC01. The sequence goes on from PUPC01000125.1 coordinate 11,111, forward strand.
CACGAATCCGCCCAGGCCGATCACCGAGAGAAACGCGCCGATCTGAAAACGGCGATCGCGGACGACCGCCCTTTCGTCGGCGAACAGAATGCAGGAGAGGAGGACCGTAAAGAAGACCGAGGCCTGGAGCAGCATATAGGCAAGGCCGGGCAGTACGTTCTGCATGTAGAGCGCCCGGACATAGAGGTACTGGTAGATGAAGAAGGCGAGGAACGCCGGGGCGGTGCGGACGAGGAGCCGCGGCACCTGGGCGAGGAATTCCCGACCGGAGCGGATGAGGCACACCGCCCAGAGGAAGACCGCCGCCGATGCGATCCGAGCGAAGTTCTGCGTCCAGAGGTCGAGATAGCGAGTAAGAAACTCGATGGCGATCGCCGCGAACCCCCACATCACCATCGTGGCGAGGATGTTGACCACCCCCATCCGGCGGCTCCGGCCGGTCGATATCGAGTTGGCGGGATTGCTCTGGATGTCCGGCATCGGGGATTACTCGCGAAACGGATGGGGGCCGAGATGACGGGGGCTGCGGCTGTTCTGTGTTGGATTGTGCAAGAACTGCGGAACCATCGGTCAACGACTCTCCATCCACTCGAAGGTCGCCTGTGCGAGCGAGCGGCCGAAAGCCCGGGCCCGGTCCGGTGTGACCCGCGCTCCGTTCGCCAGGGAATATGGGAATTCGATGGTCGTC
>PUPC01000159.1 GCA_003553185.1 Planctomycetota bacterium
CCTGTTATCATTGACGATAACAGTGGCTTCCATGGCTTTGCTGATATTCTGCACACCAGCGTGTCAGAAAGACTGGGACATGGAAACAGATCGTGTTTCGCCGGACGATTTTGAGGAAATCGTGATCAGGACTTCAGGCACCAGCATCGAATATGATGCCACGCGTCTTGGTTGGCCTTATCATACCAATATGCGGATCGCGGGCTTTAATGACGATGGGCAGATCCTTGGGCATAGCGGTAGTTATTCTTACATCTGGCACGATGGCGTGTTGGAACCACTCCCGCTGTCTGCAGATTTACAGGCCTGCAGGGCCTTTGACATGAATGCCGGTGGAATGATTGTCGGGGCCTGTACGAAAGATGGTCAGGTTGTTCCTGTGTATTGGAATATTCAAAATGGGGTATCCGGCGCCCAGATTGCTGAATTAAACCTGGGTGATGACTTTGTGAGCGGCACAGCGAGAGGTATCAATGACGATGGGCTGATCGTAGGTTATCTTTCCGAAGTCCCGCTTCCAAACTCGCTAACCCAATCTACCTACATGTCATATCAGGCTGTGTACTGGGACAGCTTCACCGGTGACCCAGTAGTGCTGACCAATTTTGAACCCGAAACTGCATTTGATTCCTCTTCAAGCATGGCCATTTATGTTAACAACGAGGGTTACATTGCGGGCGGGAGCAACACTTATAATGAGGGCGGCAACGTAATCGAAAGCCGGGGGGTTGTCTGGACATCCACAGGAGGTGTACCAATTGAACTGGACCTCAGGCTGGAACGCGACAGGTGGACAGACATGCACAGGATGGGGCTGAATGACCAGGGAGACATCACATCAATCGCTACGCCCGGTGATCAGACTATCGCTGCACTATGGATCAATGATGGTGGAAGTGGATGGAATGGACCCATTCAATTGGAGAATTCCTATTTGGGTCAGATTGGCCGGCCCCTTAGGCTAGAAGGGGAGATCTACGTGCCAGGGGCTTTTGCCATCAGCAATAATATTGCCCCGGCGGTAATATGGAGTATCAATGAGTCCGGTGCTGTTACCGGGAGCCAACAGCTGCCCTTTCCTGAAGAATTGATCTATAACCAAAAGTATGCTGTAGCCAATTTTATGAATGAGGATGGATGGGTTGTCGGAACTTCGAGAGACCGCCGCAATCCAAGGTTTTATCATGATATGGACGTAACATTGTGGATTCCCGGAGAAATAATTGATGATCCGGACGATCCCGACGAACCTGATGACCCCGACGACCCGGATGATCCTGATGACCCCGACGATCCTTCGGACCTGTCTGTCGACCTTTTTGATCTTATCAATACCAGCAACCCACAGTTTGCCCGTGTGACAGTGAACTGGGAAGTGTCGGGCGAAAACCTCAGCTCGGTGTCACTGGTGATCACCGGTCAGAATAGTGACTCCATGTCCTGGAGTGTAAGTGGCGACACGGCATCAGGCCAGCACCAGTTCAGCTTCCGGCGCGGATTCGGAGCTTACGTTGTAAGCATTACAGTAACGGATGCTTCTGGCAGCCTGACAGAGAGCAAAAACATACAGCTGTAGGCATTTAAACGTAAAAACCATAATAACATGAAACTCCCATGACAGGATTTTTGACACACAGGAGGATGATTATTGGAACGTTTCGACATTTCGACATTTTGACAGTTGCAACACAACCCCTGAACTTTTGACAAGAACATAAACGCCTCAATAACAATTAGTTGAAGAAATACAAACAGATGAAAAGAAAAATAATTCTTTTAATTTACTCATTAGCGGTTGTTGCAATGAATTTGTTTGTCGCTGTTGGATGTAGTGATGATGATGATGATGATGCTACACCTGACAATGATTTTGACTTTGGTTCTGTAACCGACCTTGATGGTAATGAATATAAAACCGTAAAAATTGGGAATCAAGAATGGATGGCTGAGAACTTGAGGGTTGCCAAATACAACAATGGTGATGCCATACCAACGGGTTTAGGCAATACAGATTGGTGGAACACCACGGAAGGCGCTTATGCCATTTGCAACAACAATAACAACATGTTGGAAGCCTACGGGAAGCTTTATAACTGGAATGCAGTATATGATGCAAGAGGTTTGTGCCCTGAAGGGTGGTCAGTACCCAGTGATGCTGACTGGACGCAGTTGGTTGATTATGTTATTGAACAGGGGTACCCTAATGAGATCGCAAATGCGAAGGGAGCGGGCAATGCTTTAAAATCCTGCCGTCAGATTGGCTCTCCCTTCGGCAATAAATGTGACACTTCTGAGCATCCACGATGGAATGCTCCTCCAGTACCAGAAATGAACCTTTATGGGTTTGATGAGTTCGGTTTTTCTGCCTTTCCAGGCGGCACTCGTTGGGGCTATAGTGATTATGATAATTTTGGTTTCGTTGGTTATTGGTGGTCTTCCTGCGAGTACTCGTCGTCAAGCGCCTGGAGCCAGACTATGGCTGTGTGGGGTGGGTGGGTGAGCCGCAACTACTTCCA
>PUPC01000038.1 GCA_003553185.1 Planctomycetota bacterium
CGGCATTGAGATTTCGTACTCCCAGGTGGCGATGTCCTCGGCGTCCCGAACGCCTTTGGCGAACACGCGCCGTTCCCGATCGTAGAACCGGCGACCCCGCGGAGCATCGTAGCCCCAGGTCGCCTCGCCATCAAACGCCAGCATCAGTACGCTCGGCCAGGTCTGTCTGCCGACACCGCCGTAAGTCATCCAGTGTAGCCCGGAGCGCTTCCCCTTCAGAACGCGCGTCCATGAGGAGTACAAAAGCCCCACGGCGTCGTTGCGCAGATACCGGCCGAACCGGGGAGCCCCTCCGATGTCGCCGGTGGCGGGATCGATCCGCCTTTGCATGAGGACCAGCGATTCGCCGTCGCTGACGAGGACATCGCTCAGCCCAACGCCCGACTCCAACCGCGTGCGCCACCGGATTTCGCCCGTCCACACATCCAGCGCGGTCACGAATACGCCGCCGTGTAACGTGTGGCCGGCCGCCGCGAACACGGCGCCGTCCTGCACGAGCACGCTGCCGGACACCGGCCAGCGGGAAGTCAGTTGGCCATGCGCCATGATACGCTCGGCACTCGGTGACACGCGCCGACGCCACACCAGCTCGCCCGTTTCCGCGTCCAGGCAGGTCACCCGGCCGTCGTGCGACCCGAACAAGATCAGCGGGCCATGTACGGTCGGCGGACTGTCCACCCGCCCGTCGGCCCGGTATTCCCAGACTTGTTCGCCGCTGTCGGCCGCCAGCGCCACCACCCGGTGCTCTCGCGGATGAGCCAAGTACACGCGTCCGTTCGCGGCCACCGGAGCGGTCAGGGCTGACCGGGCCTTGAGCGCCCATTCCCGGTCGCTGCGCTCGGGTTCGCCTTCGGCGACCGCCGTCGTCCACAGCGGCTCGAGCTCGTCGCCCAGCGCCTGCGGGGTCGTCGCGCTGCGGCGGGCGTTGGCACGGTAACTCGCCCAGCCCTCGGTCGGCGGCTCGTCGACGTCCTCGAACCGGCCGTATCGCGGCCCTTTTTGCAGGGGAGCCGCTTCTGTGTCGTCGAGACTCGGCACGGGCGCCGAGTCAAGCGCCATATAGCCGCGAGCCCACCGTCCAACGCATACACAGGCATGCGGCCCCGTGTAGAGCAGGCCGTTGGCGGGAATCATGCCGATTCCGCAGGCGTTGCGGGCAATATGGAAATTATGCTTTTCGCCCTCGTCGAAATCGAACACCCGGTTGTTCCGGCCGGAGATTCCAAATCTCAGGGTCGCCGTTATGCGGCCACAGCCGGAGCTTATCCCCCCCGTGATTTTCCGTCGCTCCTCTCCGGTCATTGGATCGACTGCCGACCACTCTCCCTCGCGGAGCGTATGGCCGTCCGGTCTAGTTCTGCCGCCTTCCGTTCGCAGCCAAATTACCCCCTGGCGTTCGTTGTAGACATGCCCCACGCTCTGTTGCGCCACATAGCCCTTGCCCGGCTGAACGCCGACCTCGCGGGTCCACAGCGTGGACCCGTCGGTGGTCGCCACCACGTGAAACGCGTTCTGAGCCACAAGGCCGATGAACCCATCGCCAATCATGACGATGCGCATGTGTGTCCGGAAAATCCATTCCCGCTCCTCACGGGTGCCTTCGAGTCGGCGGCGCCACCGTTCCTGACCGTCCTGCACGGCAAGAGCCCAGATCTCATGTGGGGTTTCAGTACGCCCCCTGCCGGCGTCTCCGTCGCCGCGGATCAAGGCATAGATACTGTCGCCGTAGCTCGCCGCATTCAGAATTCCGGCCCCGCCGTTCTCGGTACGCCACAGAACATCGGTCGACTCCGGATCGTAAGCGGTTATGCCGTTGGCGGACACGGCCAGCAGCCGATCGTTTTGAAATAGAATCTGGCGGGGGACATTTTCGGTCGGATAGACGGCCCGTTCCTCGCCGGTGGCGGCGTCGAGCCCCAGCAGCCGGTCGCCGGTAACAACGTACAGGCGATCTGGGGTTGCCACGATACGCAGGTTCACGCTCGACTGGCCCAGAGAAGGCCCGTCATACGGTTTTTTCCAGAGAAACAGCCCGTTGAAGGCGTCCCTTGCAACGATGAAATAAGGTGGGTCCGATCGCCTGAAAGGCGGTCCCCAGTCGAAATCGAGATTCTTGGCGACGTTTTGCGTGATGAAGAATACCCGGCCGGCCGCCGACAAAAAGCTGTAGTCGGAGGATTTGCGGCGCCCCATAGGGACCTCCGGCCCGACCATCCAGCGGATGCCGGATGGGACGCCCAACTCCGAGTCTTTCGAAACGGGGTTGTTGCCGGCATCCCCCCACGGGTGCGTCCATTCCCCCATGGTGTCCGGCCACGGGTTGCGGGTCAGACGCCATTGGCCGTCGCGCTTGAGGATCATCACCCCCAGCGGGGCCAGCGCCCGCTCGAGCTCGGCGGTTTCGGGCGCTCGCTCGCCCAGCCGGTCGAGGTCGGCCACAATCAGGTTGACCAGGTTGTCGGCATACGGCAGTTGTTTGAGATCGTTCTGCGACTCGACCGAGACCTGACCGTA
>PUPC01000218.1 GCA_003553185.1 Planctomycetota bacterium
ACTGGATTCGCGAGAACCAGCCGGAATAGCCCGCCCCGCGGGATGAACGCGCTGTGGCCGCCCCCGCCGTCAGCCGGTCGCCGCTTCGGTGTCCGCTTCGAGCCAGGCGAGCACCTTCGCCTCGTCGGCGTCGGTCCACGGCTCGATCTCGTCCTCCGACAGGCGGGCCCAACCGCTGAAGATACGGGCCATCGTCTCCTCGTAGGTGCCCGCGGCGAGCTGCTCCTCGCGCCACGCTCGGAAGCTGGCCCGGTCGTACGCCTTCACCCGGGCGTCAACCTCCTCGGGATCGACGATGCTCCGCAGTGCGGCGTCCATCTCGGCGACGACGTCCGGGCGGGACTCGGCGAGGTCGCGCACCTCCCACGGGTCCTCGGCCAAGTTGAAAAGCTGGGGGCGGCAGCCGACGTGGAGGACGTACTTCCAGTCCCCCCGCCGCAGCATGAAGATGCCGGTGACGGCCGTCGTGTCGTGGTACTCCATCAGTACGGGCTTGCGGTCGACGCCCTCGTCGCCCCGAACGAGCGGCATCAGCGATTCGCCGTCGAGGCCCGGCGGATGCTCGAGCCCGGCCATGTCCATCAGCGTGGGGTAGATATCGATCAGCGAGACCGGCTGCTCGACGACTCGCCCGGCGGGGCAGTCGCCGCCGCTGATGAGGAGCGGGACGCGGGCGGACGGCTCGTAGGCGGACATCTTGTACCACTGGCGGTGCTCCATCGCCATCTCGCCGTGATCGCTGGTGAGGATGACATACGTCGAGTCGGCCAGCCCGAGCTCGTCGTACGCCTCGAGCAGCGGGCCGAGCATCGCGTCGGCCTCGGCGCACATCGCGAAATATACCCGGCGGACCCGCTTGATCATCTCGTCGGAGTAGCCGTGCCGCCAGTTCATCTGGACGTTCCGGTGCTCCATCACCGGGTGCTCGGTCTCGTCGGGCGGGGGGACGGTCACCCCGGCCTCGTCGATTTTGTCGAGATACCGCCGCGAGGTGCGGTAGGGCGGATGCGGCACCCCGGTGCCCAGGTAGAGGAAGAACGGCCGGTCGCGGTCCGAGGCCAGCTCGCGCAGCGTGTCGGCCGCCTCTTCGGCCCGGGCCCAGTCCCGCTCGTGTACGCGCTCGGTGTCGTCGTCGAGGATCGATGGGGCGGGCTCGTTGTACGCCGGCCGTCGGATGTCTGCGGACCTCAGCCACGCGGTCACCCTGGCCCGCGGGGTGTGTTTTCCGGAGAGGTGGTCGGTCCGGCCCACCACGCTCGTGTTCCGGCCGGCTCGTTCGAGCTGGGTGAGGAACGTGGGGTCGCCGGGCTCGAGGCCCTTGTAGTTGTTCCACGCCTCGCAGTGGTGGACGTGGCGGCCGCTCCACATGCTCGAGCGGCTGGGGCAGCAGACGGGGCTGTTCGTGTATGCGTTTCGGAAGAGCACGCCGCGTCGGGCGAGTTCATCGAGGTTGGGCGTGGCGCCCGTCATCGCGGGGTGGCCCATGCAGCCCATAATGCGCCCGTCCTGGCTGTCGGTCTGGACGAGGATGATGTTCTTCATTCGCGCTCCTTCGGTCGGATATAGGACACGGTGTTTGACCAAGTATAGCAGGATTTCGCGGGAGCGCACGTCGCCGCCGCGTCCCGGGCCAGGTTTTCGGGGCCCGATCGCCCGGAACCAACGCCCCGGACCGCCCGAACCCCTCCGCCGAAAGGACATTGGACTGTATCGGCGCGGGCGCCCGTGTATAATAGGCCCTGTCCGTGGCAGGCAGTTCCCGGCCCGAATCGAGAAGGAGACACGCTATGAGCCGTTCAGCCGCCGTCCTGATCGCAGCCATCGCCGCACTTGTAATCGTCGGATGCTCGACCGATAAGGGCGCAGAGGCGCCCGACGAGGCCGACCGAACCCCCGTGGGAAATGTGGAGATGATGAACAGAGAAGAGAACGAAGCCGCACCGGCAGAAGACGCCGATGAAGCCGAAGAGAACGAAGCCGCCGAGGAGCCCGACGACGTCAAGGTTGTGCTCGAGACCACCAAGGGCGAGATCACCGTCGAGCTGTGGCCGGACAAGGCACCGAACACGGTGAAGAACTTCCTCGAATACGTGGACGACGGGCACTACGATGGGACCATCTTCCATCGCGTCATCCCCAACTTCATGGTCCAGGGCGGCGGCTTCACCGCCGAGATGGAAGAGAAGCCGACGGGCGACCCCATCCGGAACGAGGCCGACCGGAACGTGCGGAACGAGGCCGGGACACTGGCCATGGCCCGGACGCCCGACCCGCACAGCGCGACCGCTCAGTTCTTCATCAACCTGGTGGACAACCGGTTCCTCGACCGCGACCAGGCCCGCGACGGCTGGGGATACGCCGTGTTCGGGACCGTCGTCGACGGGATGGACGTGGTGAACGAGATCGGCGGCGTGCGGACCGGGGCCGCGATGGACGGCCGGATGCAGGACGTGCCGGTCGAACCGATCGTCATCCGAAGGGCACGACGGGCCGAATGAAACCGGCCCGG
>PUPC01000354.1 GCA_003553185.1 Planctomycetota bacterium
GCGAAGGCGTACCCCTTGTAGCCGTTGATGTCTCCGCCCCACAGCATCATCGCCCCGCCGTCCTTCATCTTCTGGGGGTCATCGGTCACGTTCCCGTCCTTGTCGAAGAAGCACGGCTCGGGTGCCTTCTTGCCTTGTCTCAGCAGGCGGCTGAGCTTGCCCATCGACATCACGGAGGTCGAGAAGTCAGAGACCACGGGGGCTCCGGGCTTGGGGATTCCGAGTGCGACGGGATTGGTCGAGAAGCGAGTGTCGATCCCGCCGTAGGGTGCGCTGTCCTTGCACGCCCTGCTCTGTGCCCACAGTTGCACGAACAGGCCCTTCTCGACGAGCGGGACCACAAACGAGCCCAGCCCGGCGATCCAGGTCCCGTTGCGGATGGCGATCATCGCCACCCCGTGCTCGCGGGCCTTCTCCTCGGCGAGTGTGGTTGCCTTGCGCATGGCGACGTGGCTCACGCAGCCCTCGCAATCGATGAGTGCTGTGGCCCCCTTCTGGCGGACGATCTCGGGCTGTTTCTTCGGGTCGCATTTCTCGCCGAGCTTACCGTCGAGTGCGTTGAAGATCACCACGCCGTGGGTGTGGACACCGCCGGCCTCGGTTCGCACGGCGACGTCGGCCACGTAGGATGCTTCCTCCTCGGGCATTCCGTTCTTGACGAGCACCTGGATGCCCAGTTCTTTCAGCTTGTCCATCGCAACGCGAGGCATGTGAAACTCCTTTCCAAATACGATCAGGGGTGGGCGTGAAACAGTTTCCGGTCCTGGCCTTGGCGAGTGGTCTTCGCCTCTTACATCGGCTCGGCGCGGTCCACCAGTTGGATGGGGAAGCCCCACGGGTCGCGGAGCATCGCCATCTGATCGCCGTTCGACGAGCCGCCCGGGGGGCTGACCTCGGTCGCCCCGGCGGCGACCAGCCGGGCGTGCGTGGCGGGCACGTCATCGACGGCGAACGCCAGATGGATATTCAGCGGATGGGTGTTCGGGTAGTCCGGCACGTCCACCTTCGGATTGTTGTAGATTTCGAGGAGAACGCGGCCGGTCCCGTCGGCCAGGAATCGCATGTTCACCGGCGGCGAGCCGGTGCGGACGACCTCCATATCCAGATTCGCTACATACCAGTCGGCGCAGGCGACCGGGTCCTCGACCATCCAGGCAACGTGTTCGACTTTCATAGGCCTCCTCCAGAGATCAGTACTGTATCGGCGGCATCATAGCGCGGCGGCACCTGCGATTCAAGCGAACGCCCGCGTGTCGCGCCCCGACCAGCGGGGCACACCGGGACCGTCGGCGGGTTTTTGAACGGGTACGTTCGCGGATCAGACGGACTTGAGCACGTCGGCCACGGCTTCGCAGGCGGTCGGTTCGACCATGATCGGCACGGCAAGCACCTCGCGGCTGGCCTGTTCGGTTACCGGCAGGTCGCCCTCTTTGCCGCCGAGCTCGGCGAAGCACTCCTGGAGGTGGAGCGGGAGGGGGTAATAGATTGCGTGCCCGATCTCGGCCCGGCGGAGCGCCTCGGCCGCCTTGTCGCGCAGTCCATCCTTCACCCGGAGCTCGTACTGGTTATAGACGTGGCGGTTGCCGTCGAGTTCGACGGGCGTGGCGAAGCGGTCATCGTCCACGAGCAGGTCGGCATAGGTTGCGGCGGCTCGTCGGCGCATCTCTTCCCAGGCACTCAGGTGGGGCAGTTTTACGGAGAGTGCGGCGGCCTGGATTGCGTCGAGCCGGAAGTTGCCTCCGATTAGCTTGTGATGGTACTCCGGCCCGGCCCCGTGCTGGCGGAGCATGGTCATCTTGTCGGCGAGGGTCTGGTCGTCGGTGACAGCAGCCCCGCCGTCGCCCAGCGCCCCGAGGTTCTTGGCGGGGAAGAAGGAGTAGGTGCCGATGGTGCCCAGCGTGCCGCACATCCGCCCGTTGTGCCTCCCGCCGATCGACTGGGCGGCGTCCTCGACCACCCACAGCCCGTGCTTATCGGCGAGGTCGGCGATGGTGGTCATATCGGCCGCCTGGCCGAACAGGTCGACGGCGAGGATCCCGACAGTCCGGTCGGTGATTTTCGCCTCGATGTCGGCCGGGGCGATGTTAAATGTAACGGGATCGATGTCGACGAAGACGGGGGTGGCCCCCACCCTGGCAATCGAGCCGACGGTGGCGAAGAAGGTAAAGGCGGTTGTGATGATCTCGTCGCCCGGCCCCGCCCCCAGTGCTTTCAGGGCGACGATGAGGGCGTCGGTCCCCGACGACACGCCCACGGCCCGTTCGGCGCCGACGTAGTCGGCCAGTTCGGTCTCGAACCGCTCGACGTATGGGCCGTTGATGTACCGGGCGGAATCGACGACTTCGACCAGCGTTTGAATCAGTTCATCGCGGATCGGATCGTGTATCATCGACGGGATGTCCAGCATGGGTATGGCCACGGGCGCTCCTTATATGTTCTAAGACCACTGGTTTCCGATGGGATCGGGGCTGCGTCCGTTCGTTCGGGCGGACGGTGCGTCGC
>PUPC01000223.1 GCA_003553185.1 Planctomycetota bacterium
AAAGAAAGCCGACACATCTCGGTGATCCGTACAGGGGAAAAAGTAATCAGTAAAGTACAATCATGGCGATATCCAGGCCTCAGGTCAAGAGAAATATTGGTGGAGCAGGAATCGACGGCGGTATCACCGGGCGCCGGGGGTGCTGTTACTCGGCTTGCAGCGTACTCCTTCGGTGTCAATGCAAAGAAAAAATGTCCTATGTTCTGCAAAATAAAAATGACCTATCCATCCACGGTGGACATACCCGCCAGCGTGCTGAAAGCGGAAGGAACGCGTACCCCTCCCGGGGGGGCGGGTGGAGCCAGCTCTCGGAAGAGACCTGCAGTTCGTTCCAGCTCCGTTGTTCGAAGCACGCCAGCTTCGGGGCTGGCCAAGGGTAGCCCCGTGCAGCGGCGAGCGATGTGGCGGCTCCTCCGGTCGCCCTTCGGGCTCCCTTCGTCCCCGCCACATCGCCCAGGCGCGGCCCCCCGCCCGCCTCCGCAAGGTGGATACCATGTACCTGCGCGTTTCCGGGAAAAACGGCTCAGCATATTGACACTAACAACCCATTATGATATACTCTAGTCGAGTGTGGCTGCAGGCGTGCAGTGTCTGTGCGTAGTGTGGCCTCCTTTCGGCCCGGAGTTGCGAGCTCCGGGTGTGTAGCTGGCCCCGGAGCTACTGGCTCCGGGGCTTTTTACGTCCACACAATCAGCGTCGGTGTTGTATAGTTCAATCGCTCATGTCACTACAACCTTGACTGCTCCCCATGCCGTGATATACTGCCAAAAGATACGGACAGCTTGTTTGGCCCATAGGCCCATCCTTGTCCGCAGCTGTCCGCCTTCTCCAGCACTAACCCGCCAGGCAAGGGGGCGATCATGCCTTACAAACGCCCATAAAACCGCGAACCTTTTTCTGTAGCGCACACGCTCGATTGCGACCGCATAACACGAAGTGAGGCCGGGCGAAGACAGCTAAAAGCTCTTACAGGTGCTGATAAGTGCTTTGGGGCGCATTAAACAAAAACTTGAAGTTGGCGTTCAGCTGCGCCCCGATACTCGCGCGACTTGATTCATGCTCGGAATAGAGGCCGGTGTTGAGGCGTAGTTATGGAGCAACCCAGATTGAGCAAGGGCTGGAGCTAAGGGCGAGTTACGAAAGGGAAATCCATGACGGATCGACTTAAGGAACTCCTATCGAAGTTGCAAGAGGAAAAGCAATTTTTGCAACGCAGCAACGAGGAAGCTATCAAACAAGGGGCTGTACTCCCCATTCTCGCTTGCTTGGGATGGGATCGGGACAACATCCGCGAAGTTGTTCCAGAGTACTCTGTTGGAAACGGGAGGGTAGATTACTGCTTGAAGACGGGCGAGCAACCTAATGTGTTCGTGGAGGCAAAGCGCGCTGGCCAAGAATTAGACAGCCATCAGCAACAGTTGCTGCGTTACTCGTTCGAACAAGGGGTCCCACTCGCTGTACTAACCAACGGTCTTGTCTGGTGGTTCTATCTGCCGCTTTCACCAGGCAACTGGGAAGGGAGGAGAAAGTTCTATGCCATCGATATCGGCCAACAGGAACTCAACATGGTGGCCGCCCAATTCGTTGAATTTCTGAGCCGAAGGGCTATCGAAGATGGAAGCGCAATCAAAAGGGCCCAGGCGACTCAAAAAGATCGGGAAAAACAGAGGAAAATACGGACCACATTGCCAAAAGCGTGGCGAAAACTGTGCGAAGAACCTGATGAATTACTCGTTGAGTTGCTCGTGGAAAAGGTTGAGGCCATCTGCGGCCACCGTCCCGAAAACAACACTGCTGCAACGTTTCTGCTGAAGGTTATCGAGCGGCCTGACACGGGGAATCACTCCAATGGGCCAAAGGAACCCGCACCAGAAGGCCTAAACTGGAGAGGAAAGGACGTAACAGGGCGAAAGCCAGCGTGGTATTCGCTCAAAGACCACAGAGAGCAAGTGAGCAAATGGCGGGACTTGCTAACCAGCTTTTGTGATCACTTGTATCGGATTCATGGCCGCGAGTTCGAAGAAAAAGTCCTTTCGCTGACAGGATTTGACCGTGACCGCTCAGTCATGCATACCCCCCAAGAAATCGACGACTCAGGAATATACGTCGAGGTACACCGGGGCGCAGTCGAAATCAAGAAGAGATGCTACCAAATCCTCGACGTGTTGGGCTACAACGAACATGACTTTAAGTTGAAGTTACTACAAACGAAGCATTGACCGCTGCAAACCGCCCAAATACATGAACCGAGGTAGAAGGGACTGTGCCGGGCGCCGATATATAGATTTGCTGTGAGGTGGGGAGGGGGTTGGGGGGGGGCTGTTCTTGTGCGGTTGCGGGCGGCGGGGCAAATTCGTAGTATTGTCTGCGTTCATTAATCGGGGATAAAGGAGTCGGAACATGCGGTCACAGTTACGCGCGGCGAAAGCGAAGGTCCTGGCCACGCTGGGGCCGGCCTCGGAAGAGCGGGACGTGGTCCGAACCCTGGCCGAGCGCGGGGCG
>PUPC01000236.1 GCA_003553185.1 Planctomycetota bacterium
ACCCGTCGGGCTTCTTTGCCACGAGCGTGCCCCCGAGCTCGCAGCCGTTGCGCTTTACATCGCCGCCCGTCTCGGTTACCCTTTATGGGAGAGCTTGGGTACTCTTTCTGTAGCTTTTCAGCCCGGTGATTTGCCGATGCGGATTCTTCTGACCAACGATGACGGGATTTTCGCGCCGGGGCTGGCCGTCCTCCGGCGGCGTGCGGCCGAGCTGGGCGAGGTGAGCGTGGTGGCGCCCGCCGAGCAGCGGAGCGGCGCCTCCCACTCGATCAACCTCTACCGGCCGCTCCAGGTGCGGAAAGTCCGGCGGGACGGCGAGTTTCTGGGGCACATGGTCCGGGGGACGCCGGTCGATTGCGTCAAGCTGGCTGTGGCCGAGATTCTGGCCGAGCCGCCGGACGTTGTCATCTCGGGGATCAACGACCGGGCGAACTTCGGGATCAGCGTGCTCTACTCGGGCACCGTGGGCGCCGCCGTCGAGGCCGCCCTGATGGGTTTCCACGCCATCGCGATCTCCATCGCCGAGGACGGCGATCCGGACCTCGATTACGCCGCCGAGGTCGCCTGCGAACTCGCCCGCGAGGCCACCAGCCACCCCCGCCCCAAGCCGGTGCTGCTCAACGTCAACGTCCCGGCACTGCCCCGCGACCGCATCAAGGGCCGCAAGTGGATTCGCCACAACGTCGCCCCCTACACCGAGCGGTTCCGGTCCGTCGGCCGGGTCGACGAGTGGGACCACTACCAGATTCACGAGGTCACCGGGCCGGGCCACCAGGTCCCGGGCGACGATGTCGCCGCCCTCATCGACGGGTATGTCACTATCACCCCGATGCGGGTCGACTTTACCGACCACGACGAACTCGACGCCCGCGCCGTCGAATGAGCTGAACCCCGACCCGGGCGTCTCCGACAGGCGAGCAGGCCGATGATCGAGATCGACGGGATCGTCCGGCGAAGGCGGCGGGCAGGTGCTCCGGACCGCTCTGGGCCTGTCACTGGCCACCGGACAGCCGTTCCACATCACGAATATCCGGGCCGGCCGCAGCAAGCCGGGCCTCCGCCGCCAGCACCTGACCGCGGTCCGAGACGAGCGCGAGACGGGCTGTGTGGAGGTCGCCATCGGGACGCCGGTCTGACGGAACTCGCCGCCGTCCGCTTTATCGGCCGTTCGGGTATCCGACAATAAAGTGATGCGGAGGGCGTACGCGCTGTTGCCGGTTGACCGCCGGGCAGCGGTCTATGTAGAATCGTATGTTCGGGGCCGGGCAGACCGGGCTGTGTTGAGAGGGTTCCCTTTTGTGGTTTAACTCGTTCGATTTCGCCGTCTTCTTCGTCATCGTGCTGGGGCTTTACTGGTTGTTCCAGCGGTGGCGGCGGCATGGGCTCCGCGTCCAGAACCTGATGCTGCTGGCGGCGAGCTACTTCTTCTACGGCTACTGGGACTGGCGGTTCCTGTCGCTGATCCTCATCTCGACGGTCGTCGATTACGTGGCCGGGTTGCGGATGCAGGCAGCGATCGACGAGGGCGGGCCGGACAAGGACCGGCGCAAACGCCGGTGGGTGACCGCCAGCATCGTGACGAACCTCGGCCTGCTCGGGTTCTTCAAGTACTTCAACTTCTTCGCCGGCTCGTTCGAGGCGGCGTTCGGGGCGACCGGGGAGTGGCTCCGGCTCGACATCGTGCTCCCGGTGGGCATCTCGTTCTACACGTTCCAGACGATGAGCTACACCATCGACATCTACCGGGAGCGGATGAAGCCGGTCCGCGGGCTGGGCGGGTTCCTCGATTTCGCCCTGTTCGTGGCGTTCTTCCCCCAGCTCGTCGCCGGCCCCATCGAGCGGGCCAGCTCGCTGCTGCCCCAGATCCGGGCCCAGCGCCGGTTCTCGCTCGACCAGTTCGGGGACGGGCTGCACCTGATCTTCTGGGGGCTGGTGAAAAAGGTGTTCGTGGCCGACAACCTGGCCCCGTACGTGGACGAGATATTCGCCGCCGGGGCGAACCCGACGGGGTTCGCCATCATCGCCGGGGTGTGGATGTTCGCGTTCCAGATCTACTGCGACTTCTCCGGCTACTCGAACATCGCCCGCGGCTGCGCCAAGTGCATGGGCATCGACATCCGGGTCAACTTCAAGCACCCGTACATCTCGACGAACCCGCGCGAGTTCTGGCAGCGGTGGCACATCACCCTCTCGACCTGGCTTCGCGACTACCTGTACATCCCGCTGGGCGGGAACCGGCAGGGCAAGGCGAAGACGTACCGCAACCTGTCGATCACCATGTTGCTGGGCGGACTGTGGCACGGGGCGCAGTGGAACTTCGTGTTCTGGGGGGCGTATCACGGGGCGGTGCTCATGCTGCACCGGGCGCTCCGGCCGGTCCTCGAGCGGGTCCGCGTCCCGCTCCCCGGGGCGGCCCGCAAGGCGTGGCACCTGGTCAAGATGCTGTTCATGTTCCACGTCGTCTGCCTCGGCTGGCTGTTCTTCCGTGCCCAGGACCACAGTGCGGGCGAGATCTGGGAGCTGGTGCGGCGGGCGTTCACATTGCACGGGGCGGTGGACTGGTCGCTGGCCCGGCCGCTGGTCATCTATGCGGTCCCGCTGCTGTTGGTCGATCTGGCCCAGATCGCGGCCGGCCGCGAGGAGCTGCACCGGGTGCGGCCCGTGCCCGCGTGGGCGAAATGTGTCGCCTACAGCATCTTTTTCTACCTGTTCGCGTTCCAGGGCGCGACGGCCGAGAGCTTCATCTACTTCCAGTTCTGAGGTCTGAGTGAGAGCAAGGGCGATCATACGAGTCGGGCTCAAATGGATCGGGCTGGCGGTCGTCTTCGCCGTCGTGCTCGAGCTGTGCGCCCGGATCGACGACGCGGTCCGGTGGGGCGCTCCGCTGGTCGGCCACTACTCCCAGCGGCTGCTCACCGTCGAGGACGAGCTGGGCATCCGCAGCCGGCCCGGCGCCCGGTTCGAGAAGTGGGAGCTCGACGAGCACGGGTTCCGCAAGGTCCCGGGGGCCGAGCCGATCACGATGGAGAAGCCGGAGGGCGTGGTCCGGGTCGCCGTGCTCGGGGCGTCGGAGACGTTCGGCCTGTTCGAGAGCCCCGGCATGGACTATCCCGCCCAGATGCAGGCGATGCTCGACGAGGCGGCGCCCGGCCGCTACCAGGTGCTGAACGCCGGCTGCGCCGGGATGACGTTCCCCCGGTTCACCCGCTACGTCCGGGTCTGGATATCGCGGTTCGAGCCGGACATCGTCGTCATCTACCCGACCCCCGCCGCCTACCTGGCGGAACAGCCGCCCGCCGAGGACATCGAGCCGGGCACCGGCCCGCCGGAGGACCTGCCCGAGAACCTGAGGATGGCCCGCAAGGCCCGGCTGCTGATGCGGCGGTTCCTGCCGGAGGGCTGGCAGGCGTGGTGGCGGGAGTGGCGGCTCGAGTCCTACGTCGAGCGGCGGGGCGGCGACGACTGGCTGTGGCACGAGCCGCCGACCGAGCGGGTCGAGTTGTTCCGACGGCACCTCGAGGAGCTGCTCGACGCCATCGACGAGTCGGGGGCGAACGCGATTGTCGCCACCCACGCCCACCGGTTCCCCGAGGACCGGGCCGAGTGGACGGCCGCCGACAAGCTGCATATGGTCCGCTGGCGCCAGTCGTACGGTCGGCCGGCGGCGTCCGCCCTGCTCGAGATGGAGCGGGTGGCGAACCGGGTGGTCCGCGAGATCGCCGCCGAGCGCGGGCTGGCCGTCGCCGACGTGGCCGGCGCCGTCCCGCCGACCGGCCGACCGACCGGGTCGAACCGTCCGCCGGTGCCTCATTTCGCCGACTTCACCCACTTCACCGACGCGGGCGCCCGGCTGGCGGCGGCGGAGATGACCGAACAGGTTCGGTCAGTATCGACGAACCTGTCCGATCCCCAACAGCGGAGATAATCGCTTCGTGGCCACGAACGTTGAAATCAGCAAGCGGCTGGTGGCCATCAACTCCGCCAGCACGGTCGGGCGCCATATCCTCACGATCACCGTGCTCGTCTGGCTCCAGCAATACCTCATCCGGCGCATCCCCGCCGAGGAATACAGCTTGCTGGCCATCGTGATGGCGGTGCTGGTCGTCGTCCCGCTCCTCAGCACCGTGCTGACCGGCGGCGTCTCGCGGTACGTCATCCACGCCGCCGCGCGGGGGGACGAACGCGGCGTCACCCAGGTCGTTTCGACCATTCTGCCGCTCCTCGTCGGCGCGGCTGTGCTCGTTTTTGCGGTGATGGGCACGGTGACCTGGTTCATCGGCGATATTCTCATCATCGAACCGGAGTTCCTCAACGACGCCCGCCTGATGCTCGGCGTGTCTCTGCTGAGTTTTTGCGTGCGGATGTGTTTAGCTCCATTGCACACCGGATTCCACGTCCGGCAGAAATTCGTGCTCCGCAACATCATCGAGCTCGGGTCCGAGTTGTTGTTCATCGGCATCCTGTTCACGCTGCTGTTCGGCGTGAGCGTCCGCGTCCTCTGGATTCCGGTTGCCCGGTTCGTCGCTCGCTCTTTCGAAGAGGTCGTGGTGGTTGTCATCTCCCGCCGGCTTCTCCCTTCGCTCCGCTTCCGACTCGGCGAGTTCCGCCGCTCCCTCGTGCGCGAGCTGCTGTCGTTCGGCGGCTGGAAACTGGTGGGAAAGATCGGGGGAATACTGGAAAAAGCCGCAAACCCGATCATCTTGAATCGCGGGGCCGGCGCCACAGAACTGGCGGCCTTTCATATCGGCACCATGCCCCATCGGGCGATACCCGGACTCATGGGTGAGGGGCTTTGGATGTTGTTTCCTGCTCTAACCGCCATGGAGGCCAAGGGGGACGACGAACGCCTGGCGACGACCTTCCTTCGCAGTGGACGACTCGCGATTTGGGCGGTGATGCTGATTTGCGTCCCGGCGATGGTGTTCGCGCCCGAGCTCTTTGAGTTGTACCTCGGGCTCGACAAGTTCCAGGAATATTCGTCCGCATTCGCTGTCATGATCCTGGTCCTCGCTACATATCCAACCTACTATAGTCGCATCATGCTGAGTTCAGTGGCACTGGCAAAGGGCCAGATTCGGGGAATTACTATTGTAAAATTCTGTTCGCAGCTTTTCTGCATTTTATTGGCCGGCATTTTTGTCTTTCGGTTCCAACTCGGCGCGGTCGGAGGCGCTCTGGGGGTGTTTATCGGACATTTGCTCTTTGACTTCGCCGTTTTCTGGCCCATGTCGATGAGAACGCTCAACATTCGCTTCGGAACCTTCCTGCGGAAGACACTGATACCCGGACTGGTTCCGATGACCGTCGCAGGGGCGATCGGCCTCGTGCTCCGTGATGCGCTGCGCCCGGATGACTGGTTGCTGCTGGGCTTGTGCGGGGTCGCCGTTGGCGGTGCGTATATTGCGGCTCTTCTCCTGTTCTGTATGGAACCGGAAGACAAGAAAGATTTCGTCAGACTGGTAAAGCTGGCCGGCGGCTTTCTCAGACGCCAACCATCCGTGTAGGGGCCTGGAACGCTGTGCGTAAAGGTTGGGAAACCGGCCGTTACGGCCTGTTGAGGAAGCCCCCAGTGTTCTCTAGAATGCCCGTAGGATAAATACGAGAGCGACCACATGGCTCGCCGGGAACACGCACATCAGGACATGCCGGATCGAAAAGCTGAATACGAGGTCGTCCGCGATCTCACGCGAAAGGGGCGTAGAAGTACGGTTTCCCTGATCCGCTATCGAAGGGGAGAATACGCGGTCAAAAAACAGTTCAAAACCGGATGCGAGCGGGCATTCCGGCGTGAATTGACGGCACTGCAACAGCTTGCCGAAATTGACGATTATGATATTATTCCTTCGATACTGGAGGTAGGCCCGGATTATTTCATAATCCCCTACTATACGGATTCCTTGCGCAGAGATAGTTTTCTGTTCCGCTGCGGTCTTCGACTGATGCCTCTCCGCGTCGTACGGCGCGTGTTTGCCGCCTTGCGGTGCTTTTATGAACACGGCTACGAGATTCTGGATGTGCATCCAGAGAATATTTTAGTAGATAAAGCCCATGGCGTGACAATTATCGACCTGGAATTCGCCTATCCGGGAGCCGCCGACCCCAACGTGCCGTTCGAGGAATCGCAAACGGTCCTTGGGCCTTTGCCTGACTTTGAACACGGCCTAAACTACCATGGTCGCAGATACTATTATGATGTTCACTGGGAGTTGGCAGCGGGGCTCCCGCCACGCAGCTTGATTCACGACCCCTTATGGCTTCAGTATCTGAAGCGAATCGTATTCGTGCCGATATACACGTGGCCCGCCTTTTGGAAAAGACGATATGTCCCGAGAACGGCTGTGATAAAACTTGTGAAACGCATCATCCGAAGAGAAGACGCGACAGAGCAGTTGTAACCCACAACCTTAACCTTACTCATGGCCGGTTCCGCTCGTGACGGATTTATGCTCATCAATGACTTCCTGCAAAAAGGCCTCCACCTCGGCAGCCATTCGGTCCGGATGGAAGTGCTCTCGAGCAAACTTTCGCGCCCGTGCTCCCATCTCGTTGCGCAACCCCTCGTCATTCACCAGGCGTTCTACATCCCTCTCAAGCTGTTCCTGACTCCCGGAGACGTACCCCAGCTCCTTCTTGGTTATTAAACCTTCCGGGTCGAATTCAAGACTCACCGTCGGACAGCCCTGCATCCACGCCTGAATGAAGTTGTTGCCGAATCCCTCTGGTTTACAGGTGTGGACAAGACATATGGCCTTTTCCAGGGCGCCGTTCACTGCTTCGGGCGGCTGAAAGCCGAGGTGGTGGAAATTCGCCTGTTTGGCAGCCGCGTCGATGCTCGCGTTGTAATGAGTGTCAAAGACGGGGCCGATCATCACAAAATCCAAGTCACGTAATTTCGGAGACAGCCGATGGGCTAGGTCCAGGAAAAGCTCGGGACGCTTCCGTTCCATTATGTTCGCAACCCAAAGACAGAATGGTCTCGGCCACACAAAAGTGGTCTTTTTGGGGGCCACGGCGTTCCGGATGTGCCGTTTCTTTTCTACGGGCACTCTGTCCAGAAAGTCGGCGTTGAGGACGGTAATTGCGTCCACGTGTTTCAGTGCCCTATACATGATTAGCTCCTTCGGCATTGCCCGGACAGCATTCAAGACCTTGTGGGCCGTGGTGCGGCCAAAGCCATAGGCGAACACATCTTTCGAGACCCTGCCCCCAAACCGTTTAAGGTCACGAATATGAGCCACGGCAAATACAAAAGGGACATCAACGCGTCGGGCTTCCGACACGGCGCGGTCCAGGTAACGTCTGTTAAATCGCCAGTAAAGCACGTCCGGCTTCTCGCGCCGGAGGATTTCCTCCAGAGCGCCCGGGGTTTCAATCGCTAAAGGGACAATGTCGTATGGGAACTCCTCATAATGTGAGCTTCTTTTCTTCCCCACAGCACAATAAAGCACACGATGCCCGCGTTCAGCAAGCCCCCGCGCGATTAAGTCGCATTGCATCTGGCTGCCGCCAAGAATGTCAGAGCTATGTTCATTTAGTATCACGACGCGCATTCGACAACCCTCCTCAACGAAACAAAGCTCAAACCTGGCGTTTACTGCGCCTCACTACAGCAGCCACATGACGCGCAAGTGCCGTCTCATGTCTTTCGCCCACCAGCCGGATGTTATGCGACGTCTGGCTTTCCACACCCCCGTGTGCGGTTGGTGTAGAAGGTGCCCGGCCCAATAATGAAGCTGGTCAGTCCGGCGGATCGGGCGCAGCCAGTTCTTTGGTCCGTCGGCCGGTGAGGTATCCGGCGACTCGGCCGATCGTGTTGCTCAGGTCGATGGCCCGGAGCATCCGATTCCGGGTCACCATCCCGCCCACCGCGCCGAAAAACGCCGCGACCAGCGCCCGCCATTCGTATCGCGGTACGCCGAGCCAGAAGACGGTGTCGGCGGGCAGTGCTTCGTCCATCCCGGTGAAGCCGGCGATGATGTTCCAGCGGATAAAGTACCGTCGGGTCAGCCGCGTGGCGGGGGCCCAATGCCCCAGCCGGCACGAGCCGGAATATCCGACAGTGAACCCCGCGTCGCGGGCGCGGCGGTAGAACTCGTTGTCCCCGCCGCCCCGCAAGCTCTTGGCGTAGCGGCTCAGCTCGGGGTTGAACCCGCCGACCTGGTCAACGATATTTCTGACGATGAGCATGTTCGCGCCGGCCGGCCAGAAGTCGTCGTCCGGCCCCAGGATAAAATCGTCTTCGCCGCGGTCGTGGACGCCCAGCGGGCCGTTGAGCTTCTGGCGGGGCAGCCGCTCCAGCCACTTCGGCGGGTCGATCTCGTAGTCGGGCACAGACCGGCCGCCGGCCAGGTCCCAGCCGCCGTCCTGATAGGCCGCCCACGCCCGGGCGACATAGTCGGCGGGCAGTTGCACGTCGTCGTCGATGTAACAGAGCAACTCGCCGTTCGCTTCTTCGGCCCCCCGGTTACGGGCGCGTGACAGCCCTTGCGGTTCATGGCGGACGCTGCGGACGTTCGGGCATCGGCCGGCGAACCGCTCGATCACGTCCGGTGTGGCGTCGTCGGAGTTGTTATCGACGAGGACCACCTCCCAGGTCACCGCGTCGGGGACCTGCTGCTGTTCGACGGTCCGGAGCGTTCGCTCGAGCAACGCCGAGCGGTTGTAGGTGCAGCAGACGACAGACACATTCACCGGGCCATCCTCCGAGTTTGTGAGACCGGGGCAGGAGCAGAAGAAAACTCTCGCTTGACTGGCCTGCTCAACATAAATGAATCCAGCGGTTAAATCAACGCGCGCGAAGCAACGATAGTGTACAACCTCACGTGTTCTCTTTTCGTTCGGCCTTGCCGCGCTCCGGCGTTCCGCCGTCGGAGCGGTTCGGTTTCTCTGCCAGGAACACATAGTCCGCCGGGTGGCCGGTATCGGTGACCTTGTGCCGCTGGTCGAGCCGCCCGAAGATATGCGACAGGATGTAGAGCACCCGCTTGAGGAAGAACGCCATCACAGCCGCCAGGAAGCCGATCAGCCCGCCGCCGTAGCGACGCGGTCGCGCGGGAAGGTCCCACGCGGCGAACCCGAACTGGTAGGCGAGCATCGCATAATAGCCGCCCATCCAGTCCTGCGAGCAGACCTCGAAGTCCGCCCCCTCCAGCAGATGGCGGAGCCCGTATTGCGTGTAGCGGTAGAAGTCGTAGGGCGTCTCGTGCTCGGGGTAATAGAGCGGGGCCGAGACGAGCATCCGGCCGCCGGGCTTCAGCACTCGATGCATCTCACGGAGCACCGCCTTCGGCTCGTTGACGTGCTCGAGCACCTGGGTCAGGAGTACGAAGTCGTATCGGTCGTCCTCGACGGGGATTTCGGCGATGTCGCAGACGTAGGTGATCTCGCCGTACTTGGCGTAGGCCTTCTCGACCTGGCAGAAGTCGGCGGACTCGTAGTTCACGTGCTCGAACTGCGGGCGGTACATGCAGTTCCCGGCTCCGGCGTCGAGCACCATCGCCTCCGGCGGCAACGAGTCGGCCTGCTCCTGGATCATCTTCCGGAGGTACTCGCGAGACGAGTTCCGCTCGCATTCATCCAGTTTCTTGCCGATTTTGGCTTCGAGCCATTTGTGCGGTTTCGGCCAGCCCATAAGGGGCTCCTCCAGAGCGTCTATTCTTGTCAACTCGCCGCCCGATGCCCGGCGTCTTGCCGGCAAAGAATCAGAACGGCAATACGACCACGGCTGTGCAGGCGCGTCCTTGTTTACTGCTCGCCCTTGCCCGGTCGGTCAGGGCGGCTTCATCGCCAGGATGTGGGCGCCGCTGGTCCGAAGGTCCTCGTCGGTCAGGTGCGAGAACTCCGGGGCGAGTTCGTCTCGCCCCAGCCCCGACCCGTCCTCGATGGGCCGCTCGCCGATGATCCAGAAGCCGGCGGCCTGCTGCGCCCGGACGTGGTCGGAGTGTGCCTTGCGGTTGAGCCGCATCAGCCGCTTCCGGTTCGCCAGGTGCCAGACCGGCCGGGAGTAGGCCCAGTGCCCGTTCCAGCGGTCGGCGGTCTGGTCGCACTTGTAGTCGATCTGGTGCGAGGCCAGCCCGCCCGGCTTGAGCCAGTCGTATATCGCCCGGTAGGTGAACGGGAGGTCGTCCACGTATTCCATCACCGCCTGGGAGAAGACCAGGTCCACGCTCTCGGGCTGGAGCACCGAGGCGTCGAACCACGGGACGCGATAGACGACCGGGGCGTCGGCGTCCGGGCTGTCGCTCCCGCCGTCGGCCGACCGGAGGCACCGGCGGATCGCCGCCAGCCGGTCGGGCTCGAGCGACCGGGCGAGGGTCTCCTCGTCGATCATCTCGCCGGGGAACGAGTAGTCGTCGAGGTAGGGTTTCACGTCGGGGTACTCTGCCTCGCCCGGTATGTCGGCCCGGGCACGGAACAGCTCGACCAGCTCGTCGAGCACCTCGATGTTCCGGGAGACGTCCGCGTGCCGGATGACGTCGAGCGCGATGTACCGGCTCGCCCCGGACAGCAGCGCGGCGAGCCCCGCGCCGAGCGAGTCGCCCGGGCCGAGCTCGGCGACCGCCTCGGGACAGCGGGTGATGCCCGCCTGCCCGGCCACGACCAGGTGCCGCAGCCACACCGAGTAGCAGTAGCGGGCCGAGACCGAGCCGCCGGTCCCCGTGCCGCCCCGCTTGCTCAGGCCGGGGACGTATGTGGCCAGCCCGGACAGGATCATTTTCGTCTTCGTCTTCAACGGCTCTCCTTCAACGGCCGGACGACCGGGCGGTCAGACATCGAGCATCAGGCGGACCGGGAGGAACCCCTCGGCGTATTTGACCCGGGCCTGAATCCCCCGGAAGTTCGCGTTTGAGCTCGCCATCGCCGTGATGTTGAGGTTCTCGATCCCGGTCTTGTCCACCTGCGATTCGTAGGCCCGGAGCAGCTCGAGCTTCGCCTCCAGCACGTCGCCGATGTCCGAATAGACGGTCGGGCAGAAATCGTAGGTGGACGGGCCTTCGTACAGCAGGACGTTCTGCGCGTGTCTCGCCGCCGAGATCGTCGCGGCGCAGAGTGTTCGGTGGTCCTGGTGT
Source organism: Planctomycetota bacterium (assembly GCA_003553185.1). Classification (GTDB taxonomy): domain Bacteria; phylum Planctomycetota; class PUPC01; order PUPC01; family PUPC01; genus PUPC01. Next base: position 11,070 of record PUPC01000236.1, read on the forward strand.
GTATCCGTCGCCGAGTGGCAGAAGATGACGCCGGGCTGCACGTCTTTCACGACGGCCTCGATCTTCGAGATCAGCCCCTTGTCCATCGGGACCTCGGTATCCCGGTATCCGCCCCAGGTGATCCGTTCGACGCCGAGTAGTTCGGCCGCCCGCCCCTGTTCCCGGCGGCGGGTCTGGCCGTCGCCCCCTTCGCCGCCCTCGGTGGCGACGAAGAGGTACACGCGGTGGCCCTTTCGGGCGGACTGCAGCAGCGTCCCGCCGCATCCATACTCGATGTCGTCGGGATGACCGCCGATCGCCAGGATATTCATTCATCACCTCCGTTTGGTCGGGACAGGCCAGTGGCGATGCTACGCCCGGACCGGAGCTTGGTCAAGCTCGACGGCCCGCAGTTGAACACCAAGTCCGCCGCCGACAGGCCGGGCACAAATGCCCCGAACGGCTGGGGGTACTCCGGCGGGACATACTCGTGGAAGGCCAGCCGGACGCCCGCCGCCTCGAATTTCTCCGGCTCGAGGTAGTCGCCGGCGCCGGAGCCGGAGAGATAGGTGTCGGCGTCCAGGCAGCGGCACATCGATACGAGCGCGTCGGTGGCGCGG
>PUPC01000238.1 GCA_003553185.1 Planctomycetota bacterium
CCATCGTCAATGGACGAGAAAGCCGGTCGATAGTGATATCTCCCCGGCTTGGGCAAAGCCCAGGACATCACATAGATTTCGCCGGTCTCCGGGTCCACATCCACGAGGGCCGGACGTCTGATATCGAAGGATTTGAGGTGCCGTCCGGTCTCGTCGAAAATCTGTACGCGGTCGTTGAGATGATCGGCCACATACACGCGCCCTTGGGCATCGCAAGCCACGCCGGCGGGCATATTGAACTGGCCCGTCTCCTTTCCGGGTTCCGGACTCCCGGCAAATATTGTGGGGTCGGCGTCGTCCTGGCCAAAAGGTACGCGCATAACCATATGGCGCCAGACTCCCCAGCCGCGCGTACTACCGCCCCCCGCCCGGATTTCACAGTACATGCTCAGGTACAACCAGCGGGCGTCGGGGCTGAGCGCGATCCGCCTGGGCGGCAAGCTGGAGATCGGTGGGTTGTCCCCGTGACCGGCCCATTCGGTGCCATCGTCGCTGTAGCTCAAAGGAGCACCATGCAAGTTCAAGTCGTTCCCGTCACCGGCATGCAGCCGGATCAAACGACGGCCTTCCAGGGCAAGATGACCCGGTATCGCCGCCATATCGTGCCATGCAACATCGCGGCGGGTCAGCGCGGGACTGTATGTACCACCGCCCGTCCCATCGTACTTGCCGTCCCTATAGGTTTCGCCGCACTGACGTCCGGTCATGAGAAACGTACCCTGCGTGTAGGTCGGCTTGATCGGCAATTCGACCCCGTCGGGGAAGCGGTGTCGAATCAGACCGGGAACGGAATCCACCCGATCCGCCGGAAATGGGTAGATCGTCCGCAGATATGAGCCGTCCCGATCATACAGGCGAACATTGTCGTAGAACAAACCGGTCTTGTAGACATAGACCCCTTCCGGAGCGGGCGCAAACGCCACCGTGCCGCCCCCGCTTTTGCCGGGATGCCAGAACAGGGTCCGCTCGAACCGGGGTTTGAGGCCGAGCGAGACGCGGACGGTCACCGCGTCCTTGTCGTCGACGTACTCGCCCTTATCGTTCTTCCCGTCCCAGATGACGGTCTGCGCCCGCGAGTTCCACACGAACGGCTCCGGGGCGTTCGGGCCGAGCACCCCGCTAGCCAGGTGGCGGATGATGGCGCCTCGGTCGTCCTCGATGGCGATGGTCACGTCGCACCAGCCCGCCGTCTCGAAGGAGATGGTCACATCGTCGCCCTCCCGCGTCAGCGTCGGCTTGCGGACGAACTCATAGACCTCCTCGCGGCTGGGCTTGAACTCGTCATGTGGGTCCCGTTTCACGATCCGGACCTGGTCGCCGCGCATCTCGCCCAGCTCCAGGCCGCGGGGATACAGTATTCGCATCGCGATCCGGCCGGCCTCCTGGCCCTCGGCTTTGTAAGTGACCGAATACTGCCCCCTCATCAGCTCGGCGTCGTACTCGAACCGAACGCCGGCCCGTTCGCCCAGCGTCGCCAGGGCGTTTTGAATTGACACCCCGTCGAAATTGACTTCGACCGGTCGGTGCAGCGGCGTCTCCGCCCGGACCGGGGGGGCCGTGAACGTCAGGGTCACGAGTGCCGCAAGACACATCGCCGGAATTGTCGCGGTTTTGGTCATTTCGCGTGCTCCTGTTCTTCCGTCATTTGGCCGGGTCTCCCGCATCTGGAACATCCTTCAACGCGACGGTTTCGCCGGTGTGGTACCCGAGCTTGACGCTGGCGATGCGGGCGTTCCCCGAGTCGGCGATGAACAGCCGCCGGTCGGTGTGGGTGGCGACATAGGCGGGGTGGAACAGGGCGACCTCGTCGCCGCCGATCGACCGTGGGTTCGGCGGGCCTCCGTCCTTGACCAGCGGCTTGCCGTCATCGACGTTCCCGTACTGCCCGACGCGCACCATCAAATTTCCGGCACTGTCCACCACGCCGACATTGTAACGCTCGACTTCCGGCGTGAAGCTTCGCGCGTAATAGTCGAGGGTAAATCGCGTTGCATGACAAGTACAGGTCGAGGATGCGGGCGTATTGCCGGCGCCCCAGCCGCCCCCGCCATAAAACCAGTGTGCTCCCTCGACCCATGTCTGTCCGCGGGCGCGACCGTAGAGGAGGTCGGGATGTCGGGCGGGCGGCGTGCCCATCGGCACCGGTGCTCCGAAGGCAGACAGGATGCGGTTCTGCCCCGGCGTAAACCGCATCAGTGTGCCCGACAGCGGATTCCATCCGGCCTCGCCATCGAACGCGCGGGTCCGGTGGGCCAGCAGATACACGTTGCGGTCGGCGTCCAGGGCCACACCGCTCATCACGCTGAGCAAGCCCGGTACGGCATCGGCATGCAGCATCTGGCCGTGCCGGTCGATGACGTGGACCATCATCCCCCCGAACCGTCCGCCCGGATCGTAGCGTCGTCCCGGGTACATAGACGGCTCGAATCTCTCGCCCTTGTGGAGCGTGGTCTCGTCGTGCCGGGAGGCCGGGTTGACCTCGTACAACGCCCCAATGACGATGTCGCCGTGGGCGTTCACGTGCATGCCGCCCTGGTGCCAGCCCCTGTTGCCGGGGAAGACCGCCCCGCTAATCACTTCCGCACTGCGCGAGAGCGAGCCGCCGCCCGAGGCAACGGCCGGGCGTTCCTCGCCGTAGTCAAACGGCACCTCGCGCCAGGTTTCGGGATCATACCGCACGATCATGTCCGCCGAACGCAGGTAGACGTGTCCGTCCCGGTCGAACGCCATGCATTTGGTCGTGAACGGCAGGTCCAATGTCCTGTAGCGCCCAGTTTCCGCATCGATTCGGATGAGTTCATTGATGGACTTGAAACACACCCGCCCGCCCGCGAAGCGGATTGCTCCGACATACAGGGTCCCGTCCACGGGGTTGACGTACAGACGCTGGCGCATCGCGGCCGGATTCCACGCTCGACGCACGGCACGAACGGTCTCGCGGTGGAAATGGCGCACCTCTTCCAGTTGTCCGTTCTTCTCGCGCAACACGACGAAATTACGCGGATCGGAGTCTTCGCCCGGAGCCAGCCATACGGTCGGCGGATCATTGCGATCGTCGACCGCACCGCGATAGTAGCCGTAACCTCCTCGACCGTTCATAAAGGCATTTCCCTGCACCAGCATCGGCCAGGCGGCCATTGGTTCCGCTCCCTCGTCCAGCGCGGAGAATATGTGCAGACGCACATGCGATGACGGCAGGTCGCCATAGTCAGGCAGTGGCTTCGCAGCATGGAACCGTCCAATACCGCCGGTCGAATAGCCGCGGTCCGGCCTGGGCAGAGGCCAGCAGAAGACGTAGATCTCACCCGTGCGCCGGGACACGGAAATGTCCGAAGGATGTGGGATGTCAATGTTGCGCAGCCATTCGCCTTCCGGAGAAAACACCTGCACCCGGTCGTTGCCGTGATCGGCCACGTAAATCCGGCCCTCGGCGTCGGTCGCCACGTCGCTCGGCATGTTGAACTGTCCGTTGTCGTCCCCGACTTCGCCGCCCAGGAACGGCTCGGGCTCATTGCCGTTGACAAAGGCCAGCCGCCGGACCGCATGCCCTCGCCAACGTGTCGCGGGCCCCCAGCCGGAATGGGTGTATTCCATGTCGCGCGTGAGGTACAGGGTCTCGCCGTCCGGGCTCAAGGCCGCACGCTTTGGGGTGACGGCCTCCCGATAGACCATCTCCGCGCTGCGACCATGGCGAGGGGAAACGCGGAAGCTGATAACATCGTCTTCCTCCAGAAGCTGACCGACATCCGGGCCATGCAGCGGCAGCCCGTCGCTGCCGCCGTCGAGTCCCAGACGGCTCACCCCCACCCCGGTCAGGGCAATACGATTACGCGCTACCGCCAACGTCTCGCCGCCCCAGCCCGACTTGCCTGGATAGGAACTGCCGCGGCCCCGGTATTGCTCCGCCTGTTCGCAATAGTCGATGACAAAGGAGCCGCTCTGCAAGAACGTGGACTGATACATGTTGGGCTTGACGGGAATCCGGACGCCGTCCGGCAGGTTCTGCCATGCTACGCCAGGGATCTCCTCGATTTTTCCGGACGGGAAGGGATGCAGGGTTCGCACATACCTCCCTTCCTCGTCGAACAGACGAAGATGATCGAATCCGGTCCCGCTGTTGTACACGAGCATGCCTTCCGAGGTCGGCGCCAACGCTTGCGTGCCGCCGAACTGGCGTTCCGGTGCCCAGTAGAGCGTGCGCTCAAATCGGGGCTTGAGCCCGAGCGAGACGCGGACGGTCACGATGTCCTTGTCGTCCACGTACTCGCCCTTATCGTCCTTGCCGTCCCAGACCACCCGCTGGTCCTTTGTGTTCCACTGGAACGGTTCGGGGGCGTTCGGGCCGAGCACCCCGCTCGCCAGGTGGCGGATGATGGTCCCCCGGTCGTCCTCGATGGCGATGGTCACGTCACACCAGCCCGCCGTCTCAAAGGAGATGGTCACCCGGTCGCCGTCGCGGGAAATTTCCGGCTTGCGGGCGAACTCGAAGTTCTCTTCCCGTCTCGGTCTCACTTCGTCGAACGGGTCCCGTTTCACGATCCGAACCCGGTTCCCGCGCACCTCGCCGAGCTCCAGGCCGCGGGGGTAGAGAATCCGCATCGCGATTCGGCCTGCCTCCTGGTCCTCGGCCTTGTAGGTGACCGAATGCAGGCCTCTCACCAGGTCGGCGTCGTACTCGAACTGCACGTCCGCCCGTTCGCCCAGTGTCGCCAGCGCGCTTTCGACCGATACCCCGTCGAAATTGACCTCGACCGACCGGTGCAGCGGCGTCTCCCCCCGGACCGGGCGGGCGATGGATGCCAGGGCAAGACATACCGCAAGACACATCGCCGGCGATTTCACCATTCTGGTCATTTCGCGTGCTCCTGTTCTACCGTCAGTTGGCCGGGTCTCCCGCATCTGGGACATCTTGCAACGCGACGGTTTCGTCGGTGTGGTAGTCGAGCTTGACGCTGACGACGCGGGCGTTGCCGAAGTCGTCCACGAACAGGCGGCGGTCGGTATGGGTTGCCACGACCCGCGTGTCGAACAGTGCCACTTCGTCGCCGCCGATCGAGCGTGGGTTCGGCGGGCCGCCGTCCTTGACCAGGGGCTCGCCGTCATCGACGTTGCCGTACTGCCCGACGCGTAGGATCAGATTGCCGTTCGCGTCCAGTACGCCCACGTTATAGCGATGGTGTTCCGGCGTGAAGCTGCGGGCGAAATAGTCGATCACGAACCGCGGGTTCGGACAATGGCAGCCCCTGGCGCCCCCCCAGTACCCCGAGAATCCGCCCCAGCCCACGCCGCCGTAGAACCAGTGGGCGCCCTCGACCCACGGGGATCCGCCATAGGTGTGCACATCCCCGGGCCGATCGGGCTTTTCGGTCAAGGGGACGGGTGCACCGCTGGGAACCCGTATGCGGGCCTGGCCTGGCGTGAACTTCATCACCGTCCCGGTCAGATCGTTGAAATACGGTTCGCCGTCGAAAGAGCGGGCGGTCGATTCCAGCAGATAGATGTCGCCGCGAGCATCGATCCCCGTTCCGTAGACATGTTGCGTGAGGCCCGGCACGGCGTCGATGTGCTTCAATTGCCCGTGCCGGTCGAGAACATGCACCTGCATGACCCCGTGCAACTGTCCGAAGCGGCGGCCGGGATAGAGCCGGGTCCGATAACCGCCGACTTCGTGAACTTCGTCATCGTCCCTCCTGGAATCAGGGCCCACTCCGTAGACCGCCGATACCGCGATATTGCCGCTGGCGCTCACGTGGATGCCGCCGTGATGGCGACCGCCGCCGGGGAACACCGCTCCGCTGATCACGTGGGTGGAGCGGGTGCCTCGGAGGGTTCCGTGGCTCGCCCTCTCCCGCTCTTCGCCGTAATCGAACGGCACTTCCCGCCAGCTTGAAGGGTCGTAGCGTGCGACCATGTCCCTCAATTTCAAGTAGGCGTGTCCATCCGGGCTGAATGCCATGTCTTCGGCGCTCATCGGCAGCTCGATGTTGCGGCAGCGTCCGGTACGCACGTCGATGCGCAGCAGGCGCGAGAACGACATGGCCGCGCTCGTACCAAGGGGGTCGGACATGTACACGATGCCATCCTCCTTGGGATTGACGAACAACCGTTGGCGGAAGTAGCTCGGCGGTTCCGTGCGAACAAGGGCGCGCTCGGCTTCGTCAAGCAGGTCGCGCTTCACCGTCCATTCGCCGTCTTCCTGTTCCAGCAAGACCAGGCCGCGTCCGTGCGTACGGCGCTCGCCGACTGGCGACGACGCCGTCAGCCAGATCCGCACAGGGTCCGACCAGAAATCGACCGCGGCCTGCTGGTCCATGTTCGTCGCGGTGCTCATGAACCCGATGGTCTCCCCGATGTCCCATGTCTGAATCGTCTCGGTTTCCGGCAAGGCCGACAGATGGGTCAACTGGAAGAATCGAGGCCGCTCGCCGTAGCCGAGCCCTTCTTCCTGGACCGTAAAGTCGCCGCCTCGTCCGCGCCCGGCCAGCAGCCCCCAACTGAACACATACATTTCGCCGGTCTCGGGGTGAACGCAAATCCGGGCGGGCCGTCTCACCTCAACGTTCTGCAGGTGTTCCCCTTCCGGGTTGAATATTTGAATTCGGTCGTTCCGGTGATCAGCGACGTAGATGCGCCCCTGTGCGTCGGTCGCCACGTCGGCGGGTATGTTGAACTGACCGTCTTCCGCCCCGGACTCGTGGGAGCCGAGAAACAGTGTGGGCTTCTCGTCGCTGTCGTAGCGCATGCGCGTGACGTGGTGGCGCCATCGCTGCATGCCCGCCCAGGCCGACCAGCCCACCGTATGTTTGGTCAGGTACAGCCATTCCCCGTCCGGGCAGAAAGCGGCTCGCTGGGCGTCGATATGAAGCACCTCGGTATCAATGACGTAGTCCATGCCGCGACTGCGACCATATAGCCCTCTTTCCAGCACCGGCTTGCCGTCTTCTGGCGAAGAGCCGAGGGTCGGCCCGTGCAGGTTCAACTCGTCGCTCCCGCCGTCGGCGGCCAGCCGCGCCAGTCGTTCGCCGATCAAGGCGATACGATTGCCCGAAACGGCCAGGGCGTGTCCCGCAGCCCCGTTGAATGTGCCGGCATCGACGCCGCCCTGGTAGCGCCCATCCCGGTAGCGGAGGTTGTTGGCGTTGCGGCCGCTGTGCAGCAGCGTGCTCTGGTAATAGTTCGATTTAATCGGCAGCCGGGGGCCGTCCGGATAGTCGTGCCAGATTATCCCCGGCACCTCGTCGATCTTGTCCTGGGGAAACGGATAGACCGTCCGCACATAATTCCCGTCACGGTCGAACAGGCGCACATGATCGAAGCCGCGGCCGTCGGACACGAAGATGCCTTCCGGGGTGGGCGCGATCGTCAGGCGCGAGCCATGCGTGGACGACCATTCGCCTTGGCGGACCGGCTTGCCCGGATGCCAGAACAGGGTGCGCTCGAACCGCGGCTTGAGGCCGAGCGATACGCGGACGGTCACCGCGTCCTTGTCGTCCACGTACTCGCCCTTGTCGTCCTTGCCGTCCCAGGCCAGTGTCTGCGCCTTCGAGTTCCACACGAACGGTACGGGGGCGTTCGGACCGAGCACTCCGCTCGCCAGGTGGCGGATGATGGTCCCCCGGTCGTCCTCGATGGCGACGGTGACGTCGCACCAGCCCGCCGTCTCGAAGGAGATGGTCACGTCGTCGCCCTCCCGCGTCAGCGTCGGTTTGCGGACGAATTCGTAGTTCTCCTCTCGCGTCGGCCGCAGTTCGTCGTATAGGTCCCGCTTGATGACGGGCACTCGGTTCCCGCGTACCTCGCCGAGTTCCAGACCGCGGGGATAGAGAATCCGCATCGCGACCCGGCCCGCCTCCTGGCCCTCGGCTTCATACGTGACCGGATGCAGCCCCCTCACCAGGTCGGCGTCATACTCGAACCGGACGTCGGCCCGTTCGCCCAATGACGCCAGGGCGCTCTCGACCGATATTCCGTCGAATTTGACATCGACCGGCCGATGCAGCGGCGTTTCCGCCCGGACCGGGAGGGCTGTACATATCAGGGTCACGAGTGCCGCAAGAAACATCGCCGGAAATCTTTTCGGCATTGTGGTCATCTCCATCTCCTCTGTTCTTCCGTCAGTTGGCCGTGTCTCCTGTGTCTGGAACGTCTTTCAACCGGACGAGTTCGTCCGTGTGGTATCCGAGCTTGACGCTGACGACGCGGGCGTTGCCCGTGTCGGCGATGAACAGCCGCCGGTCGCTATGGGTGGCGAGGTAGGCGGGGTGGAACAGGGCGACCTCGTCGCCGCCGATGGACCGCGGGTTCGGCGGCCCGCCCTCCTTGACCAGCGGCATCCCGTCATCGACGTTCCCGTACTGGCCGACCCGCATAATCAGGTTGCCCTGACTGTCGACCACGCCCACGTTGTAGCGGGCGAGCTCGGGGCTGAAGCTGCGGTCGAAATAGTCGAGCACAAAGCGGGAGTTATGGCAGGAGCAGTTCGATGGGGCCGGCGAGTTGCCGGCGCTCCATCCGCCGTCGCCGTAGAACCAGTGTGCCCCTTCGACCCAGGCCCGTCTCCGGAGAAGGTCGGGCGATCGGGCCGGCGGAGAATCCATCTCCACCGGCGCCCCCAAAACCGTTCGGATGCGGTTCTGCCCCGGCGTCAGCCGCATCAGGGTGCCCGAGAGCGGATTCCATCCGGCCTCGCCGTCGTAGGCCCGCGTCCGCTGGGCGAGCAGATACACGTTGCGGTCGGCGTCCAGCGCCACGCCATGCTGCATCGACATCAGACCGGGGACGGCGTCGGCGTGGACCATCTGGCCGTGCCGGTCGAGGATGTGGACGAGCATTCCGCCGAACCGCCCGCCCGGAGAGTAGCGTCGGCCGGGATACATCCGCGGCTCGAAGCTTTCGCCCTCGTGGACTCGGCCGTCTTCTGCACGGGAGAGCGGATCGACCTCGTACAGTGCCCCGACGATGATATCGCCGTGGACGTTCACGTGCATTCCGCCCTGGTGCCATCCCCGGTTGCCGGGGAAGGTCGCCCCGCTGAGCACCTCGGTTGAGCGATCGCCCCCGCCGTCCGAGTAGCCCTCTCTCTCGCGCTCTTCCCCGTAGTCGAACGGTACCTCACGCCAGGGGTCCATTTCAAAGCGGGTGATTACATCGTGGGTGCGGAGGTAGATCCGACCGTCCAGATCGAATGCCATTTCTTCGCTGTTGTGGGGGAGCTCGACCCTGCGGAGGCGTCCCGTCTGCGGATTGATCCGCGTGACCCACTGGAAGGATTTGCCCTCGCGGCTGGTCCCCTCGCCGACGTACAGCATCCCGTCCGCCGGGTTGACGTACAGACGCGGCCGCTGGTGTGGCGGCGGTCCGATGCGCAGGACGGCGCGCCGGGCTTCCCGGTTGAAATGCCGGACCTCTTCCAGTCCGTCGTCGGTTTCCCGGAGCACGATGATGTTTTCGGTCGCCCACCGGTCCGCTGGCCGGTCTCGTGGCGGGTCCAGTGGCCCCGGGACCACCCAGATCGTTGTCGGATCGGCCCACGAGTCGATCGTGGCGTGATAATCGCCGAACCCGATGGGCTGATGATAGCCATGTACCTCTTCGCCGGCGTGGGTGGGAATGTGCCAGGCGGCAAGCGGTTTGGCACCGTCGTCCAACGGGGAAAACTTGTGCAGCCGGACATTCGTGGGTTTGATGTCTCCGTAGGACGGCAGCACACCGCCAATTCGACCGCTGCGAGTACCGGTATAGCCGCGTTCGCCCTCCTTGCCGGGCATGGGCCAGCAGAAGACGTAAATCTCGCCCGTGCGGTGGTGGACCGCAATGTCCGACGGGAGGGCGATTTCGATGTTTTGCAGCCATTCCCCCTCCGGAGAAAACACCTGCACCCGGTTATTGCCGTGGTCGGCCACGTAAATCCGGCCCTCGGCGTCGGTCGCCACGTCGCTCGGCATGTTGAACTGTCCGTTCTCGGTCCCTCGTTCCCTCGAGCCCAGAAATACCTCGGGCTCTTTGTCCTCGGCAAAAGCCATTCGGTACACGACGTGGCTCCCCCAGCGGCTGGTGGGTCCCCAGCCCGAGCGCTGATACTCCATCTGGCGCGTCAGATAGAGCGTCTCTTCGTCCGGGCAAAATGCCGCCCGTTCGGGCGTTATGTAGGCGTGGGTGAAGTAGATGTTGCCGGACGTGCGGAATTCGATGACGTCGTCAAGCCGCTGGGTGATCTCAGGCCCGTACAGCGGCAAGCCGGCGCTGCTTCCGTCAACTCCCATCCGGCTCAGCCCGACGCCGGCCAGCGCCAGGCGCGATTCGCCCACCGCCAGGTCCCGACCAGACCAGCCCCCCTTCCCATCATACGTATTACCGCGGCCCAGATAGCGCCCCTCCTCGCGCGAGTAGTCGTTGGGGAAATTGCCGCTCTTCAGGATCGTGGTCTGATGGGCGTTCGGCTTGACCGGGATCGTGGCGTCGTCCGGCAGGGTGTGCCACATCAGGTCCGGGATTTCCTCGAGATTATCGGCCGGGAACGGATACACCGTCCTTTGGTAGCGGGCTTCTCGGTCGAACAGGCGAATGTGATCGAAGGCCCGCCCGCTGTCGAAGACGTACATGCCTTCGGAGCCGGCGGCCAGAGCGAGGACACGCCCGTCCCGGCGTTCCGGCGACCAGTGCAGCGTCCGCTCGAAGCGCGGTTTGAGGCCGAGCGAGACGCGGACGGACACCGCGTCCTTGTCGTCCACGTACTCGCCCTTATCGTTCTTGCCGTCCCAGATGACGGTCTGCGCCTTCGAGTTCCACACGAACGGCTCGGGTGCGTTCGGGCCGAGCACCCCGCTCGCCAGATGGCGGATGATGTCGCCCTGCTCGTCCTCGATGGCGATGGTCACGTCGCACCAGCCCGCCGTCTCGAAGGCGATGGTCACCCGGTCGCCATCACGGGTAATCTCCGGCTTGCGGGCGAACTCGTAGTTCTCCTCCCGCCTCGGTCTCTGTTCGTCGAGCGGGTCTCGTTTCACGATCCGGACCCGATTTCCGCGTATCTCGCCGAGCTCCAGGCCGCGGGGATAGAGAATCCGCATCGCGACCCGGCCCGCCTCCTGGCCCTCGGTCTCATATGTGACCGGATGCAGCCCCCTCACCAGTTCGGCGTCGTACTCGAACTGCACGTCGGCCCGTTCGCCCAGCGTCGCCAGCGCGCTCTCGACCGATATTCCGTCGAATTGGACATCGACCGGCCGGTGCAGCGGCGTCTCCGCCCGGGCCGTTGCCATCATTATGCAGAAGAAGGTGATGAAAATCACACAAAGCGCCGCGGCGTACCGCGCCTTCTCGGACATGGCTACCCCTCTGTTATTCCTCCCTCGCCCGGGAGTCTTTTCGGCCGGAATGATCGGTTCGGGCGTTGGTCCAGCTCGCCTGCGCTATATCCGCATTAGTAACACTTCAGCTAGCTGAAGTACATTCTACCTCAGTACAACGGTTAGTCAAGCAAAAGACGTAAAAAAGTTGCGCATGGGGGTGACCGTGCGGATAATGGATGGGCATGAAGGAGTTCA
>PUPC01000272.1 GCA_003553185.1 Planctomycetota bacterium
CTGATCCAGATTCGTGAGGGGCTGAAGGTCCTGCGAGCCAAGCTCGCCCGGACCATCGACCGGCTGGCTCGGTTCGCAGCGGACTATCGCGAGCTCCCCACTCTCGCGTTTACGCATTATCAGCCGGCTCAGCCGACGACCGTCGGCAAACGGGCCTGCCTGTGGACACAGGATTTCGTCATCGACCTCGAGGAGATCGCCACCCGGCTGGACCGACTTCGATTCCGGGGGGTCAAAGGGACGACCGGCACTCAAGCGAGCTTTCTCGCCCTGTTCGATCGGGACGAGGGCAAGGTCCTGCAGTTGGAGCAGATGGTGGCCGAGCGGATGGGCTTCGACGACCCGTTCCCGGTCACCGGCCAGACATACCCCCGCAAGGTCGATTCACAAGTGCTGGCGGCGACGTCCGGCATCGCCCAGTCGGCCAGCAAGATGGCGACCGACATCCGTCTGCTCCAGAACATGAAGGAAGTGGAGGAACCATTCGGTCGAAAGCAGGTCGGCTCGTCGGCGATGGCGTACAAACGGAATCCGATGCGGTCCGAGCGCATCTGCGCCCTGGCCCGATTTGTCATCGCCGCCGCACAGAACCCGGCGATGACCGCCGCCACACAGTGGTTCGAACGAACGCTCGACGACAGCGCCAACCGCCGGCTTGCGCTCGCCGAGTCGTTCCTAGCGACCGACGCGGTCCTGAACCTGTGCCTGAACGTCACCGACGGACTGGTGGTCTATCCGGCACAGATCGAACGCCGGCTGCGTGAGAACCTGCCGTTCATGGCGACAGAGGATATCATGATGGCCGCCGTGCAGGCGGGCGGCGACCGCCAGGAGCTGCACGAGCGCATCCGCGTCCACTCTCAAGAGACCGCACGGGCCATCAAAGAAGAAGGTAAGGACAACGACCTGCTCGAACGGCTCGCCGCGGACCCGGCGTTCGAGGCGGTCCACCATCTGCTCGACGAGATGACGGAACCGGCTCGATTCGTCGGCCGGGCTCCGTCGCAGGTGACCGAGTTCATCGCAAACGTCGTCGAGCCGATCCGTGCGAAATACGGCGACGATCTGGAGCCATCGGAAGAGGAAAGGATCCGCGTATGAGAAAGCTGGTTGTCGGTCTTCTCGCCTGTATATCGATAGCGATTGCCGGCTGCGACACGATGCCCGAGCGGGACCCCGGATACCACATACGGGACTCTTCGCCAGCGGCCTGCGAAACATCGCCCTCCCTGAACCTCACCCGTGCACAGCGCCAACCGTGACCCGACAGATCAAGAAACGGCTGGCCGGTCTGCGACGGCGGCTCGTCCGGCGAGACCTCGACGCTCTGCTCGTCACCGACGAGATGAATGTCCGCTATCTCAGCGGCTTTACCGGTGACAGCTCGGCTGTCATCGTGGGCCGGTCCGACGCGATCTTTATCACCGACGCTCGCTACACCGAGCAGGCCGCGGCCGAATGCCCCGGATTCGACATCGTCACCCGCCGCAGCCGGATGATCGGCGAGATTGCCGGGCAGGCCGGCTCCCTCGGCATTGAGTCGCTCGGCGTCGAGGCGCACGTTCTCACTCTCGAATCGGGCGGTCGGCTTCGTGACGAACTCGCCCCGGTCAAGATGGTCGAGACCACCCGCCTGGTCGAGGGACTTCGCGAGCGCAAGTCCAAGCAGGAGGTCGAAGCGATCCGGGCATGCATCGACGCTTCCGAGCGATGTATCGAGCATATCCGCAGTTACCTGGTCCCGGGGATTCGGGAACGGGACATCGCAGCCGAGATGGAATATTTCGTTCGCGGCTTGGGATTCGACGGGATGGCGTTCCCCCCCATCGTCGCGTTCGGACCGCGTGGATCACTCCCTCACGCGCGGGTGACCGACCGACGGATGGCCGAGGGGGATGCTGTTTTGATTGACTGGGGTGTAGCGGGTCGAGGATATTGTTCCGACTTGACAAGGGTGTTCTTCCACAATAAGATTCCCGATAGATTCAGGCGAATCTATCAAATTGTACTCGAGGCACAACAACGGGCGATCGACAGGATCGGGCCGGGTGTGTCTGCCCAGGAGGTGGACGCGGCCGCCCGGGACTATATTGCCCGGACCGGGTTCGGCGAGCAGTTCGGCCACGGCTTGGGGCATGGAATCGGAATGGAAGTACACGAGGCGCCGAGCATCGGGCCTAACTCCGAGGGCGAGCTTCGTCGGCGTATGGTATTCACCGTCGAGCCGGGAATTTACCTGCCCGGCGTCGGCGGGGTGCGGATCGAGGACGACGTCCTGGTCACCAGCCGGGGAGTCAAGGTCCTGTCCGACGCGCCGAAAAGACTGAACGACATGGTCATCACAGCGTAGAGGCGAACACGAGCGAGAAAGGGCAACTATTGTGATAAGCGGCAACGACCTGCGGAACGGAATGACCATCCTCCACGATGGAGACGTGTACCGCGTCGAATACTTCCAGCACGTCAAGCCGGGAAAAGGCAACGCATTCACCCGGACCAAGCTGCGCAATCTGGAGAACGACTCGATCATCGAACATACGTTCAAGGCAAAAGACAATATCGAACAGGCCATGGTCGAGCGAAAGGAGGCCGAGTTTCTCTACCAGGACGGCCAGGCCTATTATCTGATGGACCCGGAGACCTACGAGCAGTTCCCGATCCCTGCCGAACGGTGCGAACACATCGCTCCGTTCCTCAAGGAGAACATGCGGGTCACGGTCACCATGCACGAAGGCCGTGTACTCGACATCTCGCTGCCCAATTTCGTGGAACTCGAAGTGGCCAAGACCGACCCCGGTGTGCGGGGCGACACGGCCTCCGGCGGCTCCAAACCGGCCACACTGGAGACCGGAGGGGTGATACAAGTCCCCCTGTTCGTCGAAGAAGGCGAAGTGATACAGATCGACACTCGAACGGGCGAATACCTGAAACGCGTTTGACAAGGAGGCCACGGCCGATTGACCGGCCGGCGCCCCCGGCGGAGGAATGGATGGATATCGAGAAGGTACGCCGCTTGCTTGACGAGTTGGCCGCCTTTATGAAAGAGAACGAGTTAGAAGAGTTGGCCGTGGACGTCGAAGGGGCCGAGGTCAAGCTCCGCAAGGCGGGCAAAAAGGGGCAAGCCCCGGTGATTCACCACGCCACGCCCCCGGTCCATACGACGGCGGGTCAGCACCCGCCCGCATCACACGGAGGGCCGGAGCCGCAGATGGTGGAGCCGAGCGAGGAGGCCGGCGAAATTGTCACGGCCCCGATGGTCGGCTCGTTCTACCGCTCCCCCAACCCCGAGGCGGATACCTTCGTCGAGGTGGGCGACCCGGTGGAACCCGACCAGGTCTTGTGCATCATCGAGGCGATGAAGGTGATGAACGAGATCAAGGCCGAGCAGGCCGGGACGGTAGCCGAGATTCTGGTCGAGGACGGCGAGCCGGTCGAGTATGGCCAGCCCCTTTTCCGGCTGACCGTTGAAGAATAGAATAGTCTGTTAGATTACGTGGGCAGCGGCCGTCCGACGGTCGCTGAAGCCCACTTGCCTGCATCGAGAGGATCGACCTTGTTTTCGCGCGTTCTGGTTTGTGCCCGTGGTGAGATCGCCCTGCGGATTATCCGCGCCTGCAGAGAGCTGGGCATCGCACCGGTCGCCGCATACTCGCAGGAGGATGCGGACGCCATCTACCTGAATTTCGCCGACGAACGCATCTGTATCGGCCCGGGGCCGAGCGAACAAAGCTACCTGAATATCCCAGCCATCATCTCGGCTGCCGAGATCGCCGACGTCGAAGCGATCCATCCCGGCTATGGGTTCCTCTCCGAGGCCAGCCGGTTCGCAGAGGTCTGCCGAAGCTGCAACCTGGAATTCATTGGCCCTTCCGCCGAAGCGATGAAGCGGATGGGCGACAAGGTGCAGGCCCGCGAGATCGCCATATCCGCCGGGGTGCCGGTCGTGCCGGGCAGCCGCGGCGCGGTCGCGGACGGCGGCGAGGCAGTCGAAATCGCCCACGACGTGGGCTACCCGGTCGTCATTAAGGCGGGGATGGGCGGCGGCGGGCGCGGAATGCGCGTGGCCCACAACGATATCAGCTTGCGGCGCGGCTTCGCAGTCGCTGCATCCGAGGCGGAGGCCGCCTTCGGAGAAAAGGCCGTGTACCTGGAGAAGTACCTCACGGGGGCCAGGCACGTCGAGATCCAACTCCTGGGCGACCACCACGGAAACGTCATACACCTGGGAGACCGGGACTGCTCGCTGCAGCGGCGGCACCAGAAGCTGATCGAGGAGGCCCCCTGCCCCGCAATCGACGCTGAGGTCCGCGATCAACTCGGCCAGGCAGCCATCGCCATCGCGAAGGCCGTCGATTACTATGGGGCCGGGACCGTTGAGTTCCTGGTGGACCGAAACGGCAATTTCTATTTCATCGAGATGAACTGCCGTATCCAGGTCGAGCATCCGGTGACCGAGATGGTGACCGGGGTGGACCTGTTGCGCGAGCAGCTTCGGACAGCATCAGGCGAACGGCTGAGCTTGCGCCAGGAAGACATCACGATGAACGGCGTCGCCATCGAGTGCCGGATCAACGCCGAGGACCCGGTCACTTTCCAGCCGAGCCCGGGCCTGATCACCCGCTACTACGCCCCGGGCGGCCCCGGGGTCCGCGTTGACTCGCACGCCCACGCCGGGGCTAGGGTCTCGCCCCAATACGACTCGCTGGTGAGCAAGCTGATCGTCCATCGGCGCAATCGACGCGAAGCCATCGCCTGTATGAAACGGGCGCTGGAGGAATACGTCATTGAAGGGATAAAGACCACCATCCCGTTATACCTCGAGATCTTCGGGCACAGCGCGTTCCTGTCCGGCCGCGTCGATACCAAGTTCGTCGAGTCGGTGCTCGACAGCGGCGGCTTCAACTCGACAGAACGCAGCCCCGAAGGAAACAGCCAGTCGAAAACGGATCGGCTGGATAAAGTCGGTTCCTAGATACCACAACGTATCGGAGGAGATGACAATGGGCGCTACCCTTCGCAAAACACACAGACCCGGACACTTCCTGTCTGCCCTCGCCGGCATCCTGCTCATTTGGCTGGCCGTGTTGCGGCTGACCGCCGGGAACGGGCTCATCCTCAATTGGGTCGCCATCATTGTCGGCTCGCTTCCCGTCCTCATATTCGGCATGCGAGTGTTCCGGTGTTGGGGTAAAGACACCCGCAAGTACGTCGTCGTCAACACCGACACGGGCAGCGTCCGACTTCACGCTGCGGTCGTCGAGGAGGAACTGCGCCGCACCGCACGTTCCCTGCCCGACGTGCACGATGTCGACGTGTGCCTCATCATAAACCCCGACACACAAATCCCCATGGAAGGCCAGGTCGAAGCCCAAGTGCGCGACCTCTCGAACGTCGTTTCGATCCACGACCGACTGGCCCGGGTCCTGCGTGACCGCTACGAAAAGATTCTGCCCGGTGCCGAATCCATCGATTTCCACCTGACCATCCGACGCCACGATAAAGAGAAGAGAAAGCCGGACCGGAAAGACGGCCCGAACCAGGAAGACGAGACGCGGTCGTTCCGGGCACCGCGCTACCCCGTCCCCCACTAGTCGGCCACCCGACCGGCTGAGCGAGAGGACGCACGGGGACATTGGCCAGCCCGCCATCGGCGAGTACGGAGTGTCAAACATGGCAGATACGTACTTGGTCATCCCCAGAGACCCGTTTTCGCTCTCCGTCCCACCCGTCTCAGAAATCGTTGCAAAAGTAACCGGCCAAACCAAACTCGATGTCGCACATCAGCTCCGCCGAAACCGCGGCCTGGTCGCCCGGGGACTGCAGAAGGCCCAGGCCAACCGCATGGTCGAGGCGCTGCGCGGTGCCGGGACCGCGGCCTTTGCCCTGGCGGAGGCCGACCGCGTCGTGTTCCCCGAGCACGTCCACCTGAGCTCGGTCCGGTTCGGTGACGACGACCTCATCGCCGAACTCGCCGATGCGAACCAGAAACCTCTCGGCCCCGCCCGCATCCCGTACGAAGACATCGTGCTGCTCACCTGCGGCCTGGTTCGTTTCACCAAAAAGAAACGGACAACGCGCCCTGTCAGCAACGATGCCCCGCTTCCCAATTTTCAGTCGTGGAGGCCAATGGGTACGTTGGGCGTTTCTCTCCGCAGCTTGGGCCGGTATTCGCACTCCTCCGCCAACCCGCCCGGCAATCAGAATGAACACCACCACGAAGACCGGCACCTGCTCGACCTGTTCGCCGTCGAACCCGCCCATCACCTGCGGATCGAGGCCGACCGGTTCAGCTTCGCTCGAACCGGCCTGCCCATGCAGCCCACCCGCATCCTCAACCTCATCGCACTCATCAAATGTTTCTCCGCCCGGTGTTCGGAAGCGTTCGTCGATCCCGGCATCCGCTACATCCTCGACGGCAATCCGCGTTCAAACCTCCGGTTCCAAAGCATCCAACAGTACCGCGCCTACCTCGACTGGCGGGTCCAGATGCTCTATCATTTCGGCGGGGAATGACCGACCTGCTCTCTTTTTGCACGGGCATCACCGGCATAGCGGCGGCTTTCACACCGGTTCGGTGGCGGTTACAATGCCTGCCGGAGATATGCGATGACTGCCGATCGAATACCGATTGATGCTCGCTCGGTGCAAATCCTTGTGGAGCGGACCGACGGGGGCGGATTGCGCATCACCCACCCCCGCAGAATGCGGATGGTATCGGCTGCCTGCGTCCTCCTCATCGGCCTCCTGATATGGATAGCTCAAATGCCGGCCGACCCGTGGGGCGAACCGCTCCAGTACGTGCTCGGACTGCTGCTCCTGGCGCCGGGCATGGCGATCGCCCAGAGGGCGGTCGAACCGCGCCCGATCGCCGTGGCCGCTAAGGGCGTGTTGATCGTCCGATTTGGAAGGCCGTTCTTCGAGCGAGAGGTGGCCCGCCTTCCGCTCGCCGGACTCGAGGTCCGGCTGGACAGCCGGGAAATCGAAGGCGTCCGCTACGACGAACAGGCCCTGCGCACGCGGCTGCTCGCCGCGTTCGGGTTGAGCCGTGGGCGGCTCGCGGCCGGCCGAATCCCGGTCAGAGTCGTCCAGGTCCGAACCGGTAACGACGACTGGTGGGTCAGCATCATCGGCTCGCCCCTGGTGTCCGAGGCCGAGTCCGCCCGCCTGGCCCTTGCCGCAGCCGCAGCCGAACACGTGCCTGTTGAACTGGATCAGACCGACGAAGACAACACCGTAACCGAAGACGACGAGTAATGAATAACTCCCGCGATACGACAACTCGCAACGCCGATCAGTATCTCACGAGAAACCCGCTGTCCTCGCCGGTCGGCGACACATAACCGACATCGACATCGGTCACCCGCGCCGTACCGGGCCCCCGCCTGCACCAATCGACCATCCGCTTAACCGCCCTCTCCTCCCCCTCGAACTCGGCCTCGACGTGCCCGCTCATCGTGTTGCGGACCCAGCCGCTCACGCCCAGCCGCTTGGCTTGGCGAACCGTAGAGAACCGAAATCCAACGCCTTGCACGCGGCCCTTTATGACAACCTTCGCTCGCGTCTCACCCATCCAATCTCTTCGTGATTATCACCAGAGAGCTTGCAAAACACACAGAGGCCCGACGCAACGGGTTCTCACCCGACACCTTCCGCATTCGCCGGTGCATTGCAGGGGCGACCGGGCTCACTCCTCGGCGCCGTGCTCCCGCAGCATCTTGACCACGTGCCTGTTGCCTTCCGACTTCGCAAGCTGGAGGGGGGAGATCCCGTGGTCGGTCCGGGCGTTGATGTCGGCACCGTGGCGGAGCAGAATCTCGATCACGTCCTCGTTCCGCCAGGACGCCGCGAAGTGAAGCGGGGTGCTCTCCTCGTTGTTTCGGGCGTCGAGCTCCGCGCCGTGTTCGATCAGCAGCTCCGCGATCTTGTCGTAACCACCGGCCGCCGCGTGGTGGAGCGGGGTGTCACCGGCCCGGTCTCTGACATTGACATCCGCTCCGTCGTCCAGCAGCTGCTTGACCTTCTCCAAGTCGTCCTGTACCACCGCTTCGATCAACATAGCAACCTCCTTCTCCCAGTAGCGCGCAAACGGGTTTGTCCCGGATGAACCGGCCTCTCGCGACTCGGCAAGATGGAAGTCAAGGGTGTCGAACCAGGAGAAAACATAGCATTTTGCCTACGAATGTCAAGGACAATTATCGCAAGGGGCGATTTACACGTCCCGCACAGCCCCATATTCCCAACGACGTCTCCGGTCAGATGCCGGGCGACACGCCCGTGATCTCCCACGTCCGACGCCCGTTCTCGCCCTCAACGGTCACCTGGTCGCCCACCTTCCGGCCCATAAACGCCCGGCCGAAGCCGGCCCGATACGAGTAGATATGCCGGGCCTGATCGACCTCCCACGGCCCGAGGAACGTGAACTCACGCCGCTCCCCGCTGTCCGCGTCCCGGACCTCGACCGTGGTGCCGATGGTGACAGTGTCCGACTCGGTCATCTCCCGTGAGATGATCTTCGCCTTGTCGATCTGCGCCTGCATCCGCTCGATACGACCGGCCAGCCGGTCGCGGGCCTCGACCGCGGCGGTCCACTCGGCGTTCTCGCTCAGGTCGCCCATCTCCGCAGCCTTGCCCACCGCCCGGCTCGCCGCGGGGAGCTCCTCGCTCACCAGGCGGGAAAGCGCCTCGCGCTGGCTCCTCAGCCCGGACTCGGTGGTGTACACGGCGTCCTCCGTCCACGGATCGACGTGGTGGACGAACAGCGTCGGATGTGTCTTGAGAAGTGTACGGTGGATGTGGCTCACCGCGGTGTCGCTCAGGCCGGTGTGCCGCTCGATCCGCCTCTTCACCTGCTCCGCCCGCCGGTCGTCCAGGTCGGCGAGCACCTCGTCCAGCGGGGCGAACCCCCGGAAACCCGCCGCCCGGCGCACCTCGCCCAACAGGCGACGGCTTCGATCGTCGTCCCCCCGGCCGCGGCGCCCCAGGGCCGACGCGGCGGAGAACAGACCGAGGGCGATGGCACCCCGATCAACCTCGGAAACGGGAGCCCGCGGCTCGGCATCAGCCGCCGCCCGCCACAGCCAGGCGAGCGCGGCCGGATAGCGGTCGGGCCGGGCGAGCACCTCGTCAATCGTACCCGCCAGCAATTCGGGCCGGCCCGCATCGGCCAGGGCCGACGCGATGGCCTCGCAGCCGGCGACCGAGGCGCCGGGCAACAGTTCCGCCAGCAACTCCGGCCGGTCGTCCCCCAGAACCGCTCGCAAGTACTCGACGATCCGCCGGGCCAGGCCGGTGTGCTCGACCGGCGTCAGCAGGGCCGACCGGTCCTCGACCGAATCGACCACGGCCGCCGGGTCCGTGCCCGGCTCGGGCGCACTGTCCGGGTGCCGTCGATGAAGTTCGGACAAGACAGCCGCCGCGGCCAGCCCGGCCGTCGGGTCCCGCTCCGCCCATTCCGGCTCGACCCGCTTGATCCGGCCGGCGAAGAACGCGAGCGTGTCGCCGCTCGCATCCACCTGTCCGCTCGTCTCGTCCAGGTAGTCCGCCACCATCGCCAGCTTCTCCAGCGGCGAGGCCGCCGTGTTGAAATGGGCCTTCAGCCGGTCGGCATAGGACAGCGGCCGGCTGCGCAGTTCGAACCGCGGCTGGCTGCCGTCCGCCATACGGACCCACGCCGCCCGCTCGATGTGCGGCCGCGACGCCGACCACCAGCCGCGCCACTCGCCGGGCGGGACCACCTTCGACAGCCGCGACTTCATCTGGCGAAACGTGAGCCGGGGGCCGAACGCCCGCAGCACCTCGGTCACAAGCTCGCCCGGGTCCTCCTCGGCGAGCTCCGTCAGCGTGTCCGGATCGTAGGTCACCCGCACCCGGAAATCGTCCGGGGCCAGCGGCTCGAGCTCCAGAGCCGCCTCCGACGAGACCGTCCGCCCCTCGTCGGCGAACTCCACCGCGAACCCGCCCGCGTCGAGGTCGAACCCGGCGACTCGGCCCGGCTCCTCACTCCCCGGCTCCACCACGAACGTGCCGGGGCGGAGCGCCAGCAGCTTGTCCAACTGCTCGGCCGCCTCCGACAGCGGGAGGTCGGCCCGCTCGACCGTCCGTTCGAGCAGGAGATCGAGCTCCGACCGGTCGGCGTGTGCCGCCCGGTAGAGCGATGCCAGTTCGTCGCGCAGCAGTTCGTTCTCCGGGAACACGTCCGCCGCCCGCCGTGCCAGCGCCGCCGCCTCCCCGGCCCCGGTGTCCTCGGCCCGCTGCGAGAGCAGGAACCAGAGCATCGAATCGACCAGCTCGCGGTCGGCCGTCCCGGCGACCGATTCGAGCACGAACAACAGATCGTCCGGCTCGACCGAGTTATTCTCGACCGCCTCGGCCCACGCCGCCTCCAGCTCGTCGAACCGTTCCCGCTTCGCCAGCTTATGCAGCCGGATCGCCTCCGCCCGGCCGCCCTTCTCGTCCTGACTCATCCCGCTCCTCGAAACTGGTCGTAATCCGTGTTGCTCCGCCTGGTCCTCGCTACAGGTTATCCGAAGACGCCGCCGTCGGCAAGCCCCGGCGGGGGAGCAAGCCGACCACGGGCTGCGGCCCATAGGCTACAGATGTCGTAGCTCGCTGTGGCTTGCGGGGAATCGCCGCTCAGGTATACTCGACGGAGCCGTTGGGTTTGGGTCATCGAGGCTGTGGCTTGCGGGGAATCGCCGCTCAGGTATACTTGGATCGCCTGGGCCGTGGCTCTGGTGTTTGCTGTGGCTTGCGGGGAATCGCCGCTCAGGTATACTCGAGTGACGGTTATGAACTCGCCAACACCAGCTGTGGCTTGCGGGGAATCGCCGCTCAGGTATACTATCGGGACTGAGCAGTGTCCCGACTGCATCGCTGTGGCTTGCGGGGAATCGCCGCTCAGGTATACTATTGGCGGTACGCTTGTCAATGGTGGCTTGGCTGTGGCTTGCGGGGAATCGCCGCTCAGGTATACTTGCGGCAAGGCGGTAGACACCCTGTGAAGGCTGTGGCTTGCGGGGAATCGCCGCTCAGGTATACTTTTGCCTCCAATGTGGAAGTGAACAGGAAGGCTGTGGCTTGCGGGGAATCGCCGCTCAGGTATACTTCACACGACGGCGCCTCGCTAGCATTCTGGGCTGTGGCTTGCGGGGAATCGCCGCTCAGGTATACTAGCCCAGGACGGCCCCCTTGCAGTCCACAGCTGTGGCTTGCGGGGAATCGCCGCTCAGGTATACTTAGAAAAAAATGACGAGATTGGCTTACAGATGCTGTGGCTTGCGGGGAATCGCCGCTCAGGTATACTACAGGGTCCAGTAGCACAGTTGCCAAGGCGGCTGTGGCTTGCGGGGAATCGCCGCTCAGGTATACTGGGTCCGCCCCGCGCCACGTGTAAATGGCCGCTGTGGCTTGCGGGGAATCGCCGCTCAGGTATACTCGTACTCCCGAGCGAACTCCCGCTGTTCCTGCTGTGGCTTGCGGGGAATCGCCGCTCAGGTATACTGTCTATCAGGAGGC
>PUPC01000128.1 GCA_003553185.1 Planctomycetota bacterium
CCGTTCCGCCAGTCGCTCCATTCGGTCAGGACCAGTGTCGAGGCGAGCAGGTCGCCGTCCGACTCGGCGACCCAATATTCGCCCCTGGCGGGGTCGTCGAAGACGGCCTGTACGCCGCCGGCAACCGTGGCGGGGTCCAGCTCGACCGCCTCGGTCTCCCGGGCCATCCGGACTTGGAACTCGACGATGGCGGGCACGTCTTCGGGGCGGGCGCGGCGGATGTGGGTCATATCGGGCGGTGAGCAGGATGGTTGGACTGTGGCGTGGTCATTCGACCTTCGGTTTCCTCTGGCCGTATCGCTCGTAGTGTACGATCTCATCGAGCGGGGCCTTGCGTGCCATCTCGCCCGGCTCGGCTGCGTGCCCGACGGGCAGGATGACGAGCAGCCGCTTGTCTTCCGGGACGCCCAAAAGCTCTTTCACCCACGGCTCGTGCCGAAGCAGCGTGCCCTCGACCCACACCGAGGCGTAGCCCAGGCCGGTGATGGCGAGCAGCATATTCTCGACGCAGGCGGCGCAATCCTCGACCCAGTAGCTCCCGCCGCTCGGCGTCTTGCCCGGGGTCATGACCACGGCGATGACCACGGGCACGTTTTCGAAGGATTTCTGGACCTGCTGGAACCGAGCGATGGTCTCGGGGTCGCGGATGACCACGAACTCCTTGTTCTGGAGGTTGTATCCCGACGGGGCGCAGCGGCCCGCCTGAAGTATCTTCTTCAGGTCGCTGTCGGGGACGTCGCCCGGCCGGAACTGTCGTACGCTGCGGCGTTTTGTGATTGCGTCCAGAACGTTCATTCGTCCTCCTCGTCTGATCCCTGCTTCGTGTCATCCCCCGTATCGTCTTCTGCATCGTCCTCCGCATCGTCCGGCTCGTCCGGCTCGTCCGGCTCGAGCAATTCCGGCTCTCCCACCTGTTCGAGCAGGAAGCGGAGGAACCTGCGGGACTCGAAGATCATGTCGGACGGGCCGTGCCGCTTGCCGCGCACGATGATCGCGTCGGCGTCCCCGCCCAGTTCGCGGTATCGGAGGACGAGCGGGATGGTGTGGATGCTCGGGGGGACGTTCCGGTCCTCGCTCCCGTGCACGTGGGCGATCCGGGCGCCGGCCTCGGCGAGCGGTTCGAGGCGGTCCTGCGGGTTGTGGTCTTTGAAATTCTCCCGCAGAGCTTGCATGTTCTCTTCGGGGTCCTGGTTCCCGGCGAGATCATACACCCGGGCGAAGAAGGAATCGAGCCGGATCTGGGTGACCGGATAGATGCCCCCGATGGACCTGACCTTATCCGGATGGTCGCACGCCCAGTTATAAGCCGCCAGTCCGCCGATCCCCTGGGCCAGCAGGTTGGTGCGGGGCTTGAGGTTGAATCGATCGGTCACCGCGTAATAGAAGTTGGTGTATAAGCGGCGGCCGGCCGGATTGCCCCACTTGTGCCCGATCTCCACCCCTGCGATCACCGAGCCCGCATCGAGCAGGTACCCGAAGTACCAGGTGTGCCAGCGATTCGGGATGGCGTTGTCGGATGTCTCGGTGTCGTGCCGGACGGGAGAGAGCCAGAACCAATCCCGCTGCTTCGCCTGGATGAACTCCTCGATGTCGATCTCGTTCAGTTCGTCGCGGTCGGCGTCGGGATCGACCGGGATGGGCAGGATGACGAAGCACCGGTGCGAGCGGCCACGGTTCCGCATCCAGAAATCGAGGCGGAGGTGGTCGAAGTGGACCGACCGGCTCAGGCGACCGAGCGTCACGTCGGATTCGCCCGCCGGAGCCGCACCGGCCGGAAGGAGCATCGCCGCGACCAGAAAACACCACAGTACGCGCTTCATCGAAGCCGCCTCCTCTCAACCTCCAGGTAAACAACATCCAACTGCCTTTAGCTTACCACTAATGGAGTACGGCGGCAACCGAAATCCCCGAGTGGTTTCGCGAGTCGAATTTCGTGTGTGTATTTCACGACGGACTGTGTTATCATAACAGCCGGCGTTGGGACGGGCCCCGACGTGGGCGCGGAATGCGGAAAAACAGCAGCAGGTATAACGCTGGAGGTGGGTGAGATGAGACACTCGGTCCGGTTCGTACTGGCCTGTCTGGCAGGTTTCTCACTGGCAACCCCGGCCGCCCGGTCGGAGGCCGCAGCGGAATGAGCCGATCGTCGCATCGGCTCTCAGTGCAGGACGGCCCGGCGGTTCGCGGGCTCACTCCAGGCGGTCGGCCACCTCGGCCGCCAGCCGGTAGAGTTCGACCGCCTGCTGCTGCCAGTCCCGCCAGACCAGCGTATCCCAGTATTGCCGTGCGTTGATGATATTTCGGAGTCGGTCATCGAGGATGCGTTGGCTCCTCTCGGCCAGCTCGTCGCCCAGCCGGGCGCGCTTGGCGCCATCCAGGAGCGCCCGTTCGATGAACGCCCGTGCCTCGCTCTCCTGCAAACCTTCGCGGACCATCTCGAACCGGTCGGTGGCCAGTGCTCCGTCGGGTCCGGGGCTGAGCAGTTTGTGGAACGCGTGGTGGATGCCCAGGTTGCCGCGTTGATCGTATTCCGGGTACCGGTCGAAAACGATTGCCTTTCTCGGGCGCGCCTCGATCACTCGCCAGAAGTCGGCCCCGATCCATCCGTATCCCCGGAGGCCGGCGCAGAACGCCGATTCGACGGCGACGCGATACTGCATCAGCGGGGAATTGTCGCGGAGCCGGCCGACGGTGCCGCTGCCATACCGGGGGAACGTGGTGTAGTAGCGGTCCACCTGCCAGCCGTACAGCCGGTCCCGGTCGAGGGACGGGCCGCGAGTGCCCCACACATAGGCGAGGTAGCCGACGGGTTGACCCTGGCAGGTCCAGCGGCGGGGGTGACAGTGCATAATCCAGGGCGCCCCGCCGGACGCTTCTGCCAGCATTTCGACGCAGGCCTCGCTGGGGATGATGTCGTGGGCGATGCCGACCATCAGCGCGTCGGCGACCTCCCGTTCCTCGAGCCGGGCACGGATGCCGTCGAACACTGGTTTGAAGAAATCGAGAGCGTCGTCGTCCTCCCACTTCGGGCCCTCGGCGGCGGTCAGCTCGCCCGTCTCCGGGTCGAGGATGGAGAACGGGTAGGGCCTGCTCTCCTGCTCGCGATCTGCCCGTCCGAAATAGGCCCCGCCGCTGGTCCTCGGCCAGGTGTGGATGCCGACGATCTTCAGGTTGCCCAGCCCCTCCAGGGCGGTGTCGATATACCGCTCGAAGATGCTGAAGTCGTGCGTCCAGCCGTCGGCGTCCCGGACCCACCGAATCATCGAATGCTCGTTGCCGAAACAGCTCTGTCGGAAAATGGGGATATAGACGGTCTGGGAGCCGAGTTCGCCCATCAACTCGAACGAGCGGGCGATCAGTTCCCAATGCCGCTCCGACCACAGGGGAACGTCGTACTGGAGGGCGACGGACTCGGGCGACTGGACGAGCTCGAACAGCGAGGCGAAATTCACGGGGGCGGGTAGCGTCCAGCCGACTGCCGAGAGATGGACGGGGACTTTTACCGGGTCAAGACCCTCGGCGTCGAACGTGAGTTGCCCGCGGTAATCGCCGGGGTTCGCGTCCTCGGGGATGCGGACGGTAATCCACACCGGCTGGGCGGCTCGGTCGGCCCCTTGATGTGGTGCAATCGTCTCCGGGGGCTGCTTGGCGAGCGCCTGAAACGTCCCCGGCCCGCCTCGCTCCCGAGCCGGCCCGTCGGGCAGAGAGTAGCGGACGGAAACCGCCTCTGCGCTGATGGTCCCGGCGGGCGATTCGAGGTCGGACACGCCGACCTCCAGCCCGTTGATCGTCCCGGGGGCGCTGACCAGTACCTGGGCCGAGAACACGCCGTTCCGGGCGCCGGTGAGGCGTACCGGCTTTGTCGGGCGGTGCGGTTCGCCCTGGTCGTCGTGGTATATGCGGGTTAACGTGGATACATTCTGGACGTGCAGGCCGGACAGAGGGTCGGCCAGTCCGTCAGCGTTCGATGCCGCGAGCGTCACGTCCTTCAGCCCGAGCATCACCCACGGGCACCACTGGTCGCGGCGATGCTGGCGCGTCTCGCCGGTCAGCAGGACGATATCGGTGGGCGGCCGATAGACCTCGATCGCGAGTGTGTTCACACCCGCCCTCAGCTTGTCGTTCGGCACGACCACGTCCCGCAGGTTTCGCACTCGTTTTGCGAATCGGTCTTCGTATCGTTGTGGGTCGCGCCATCCCTTCCGCAGCACATATCCGTCGGGATCGACATACGCCTCTTTCGGATAGTCCTCGGCCATGGCGTGCGGGCTGAGCTCGCCGTCGGGCAGGTGGCCCCGTGCGATCTCCTCGCCGTTGAGGTACACCGCCACGCCGCCCCGATAGACCAGCGAGAGGGTGACGTCGCCCAGCTCGTCCGGGTCGCCCACCCGGAACTGGGTCCTAGCGCAGAGGAGCGAATGGATTCGCTGTCGTGTTCCCATCAGGGCCAGGCGTCGTCGTGGCCACCGGTCGTCGTCGAAGTCGCCGTCCCGCCATCCGCCTGGCGGCAGCTCGCTGTGTGCGAACTCCGTCACGCCCCATTCGCGGGGGGCGCGCCCGCCCCCGCCGACCACCTTCATCGGCTCGACGTTCCCGTCCTCGTCGCGGACCATCAGCGTGCCCGTCACCATGAAGTATCGCCAGTGGTCGTGCGATTCCAGCAGGGCGGCATCGCCCGCCTCGCCCGCCTCCAGCCCGATGGCAGAGAACAGACCGACTGCCAACAGCAGCAACACACTGAGCTTCGCCATTCGAAACTCCTTATCAGGGAGCGTTCGCGGTTCCGTCTTTTTGGGTGAGCCGCAAGGCCCATACGGACGTTGGATTGCGATTGTCGCCCGTCACGAGGAGCAAGACATCGTGACCGGGGTCGTAAGCCATATTGTAGTTCATCCGGCTGCGGAACGGCAGGGTCGCGGTCTCGACCTGCGTCCAACTGTCCGACCCCAGGTCGTACAGCCAGGTCTCTGCCCGGCCGTCCGTCGCCCGGCCCCGATCATCGCGTTCGGTCACCCGGTCGACCATCACGACGGTTTTCCCGATCCCAGGGTGGAATGCCATCGGGGCGAACTGATCCTCCGGCGGGCGATCGCCCGGGGTGGGCATCATCTTGTATTCGCCCGACTCGACACGATAAACGACCACGTCGTTGGCGTTCTCATTCGACCCGAACACGACGAGGGCTTTGTGTTTGGAGTCGTATACGGCATTGGTATGATAGCCAAACTGACCGCCCCGGACCACCTGTGTCCAACTGCGGGGCTCGCCGGCGAGCTCGAAAACCCCGTTGGGGCGATGGCCGATCACCACATTGCGGTCGGTGTCGAATGCCGTACAGTACGGGAAGAAGTGAACGGGTTCGCAATCGAGCGGGACCCATTCGTTTCTTCGAAATTGGAGCGTCCACGTCGGATGTTTTTCGACATCGTGCCAGACGTGTTGCAGAGCGTTGGTGAACCGGCCGGGAACCATGTGCAGCGGGGCGCTGGCAACGATCAGTTCGTCCCGTTCAGAGTCATATTCCACGGCCCCGAAAGTGTGCATTGCCCAGGGGCGGTCGCCCTCCTCGCCGGCGACGGGCAACCCCTGTTCGTTCACCTTGTAGGTGTGTCGGCCGTCTTCGGGATAGAGTTGGGTCCATTCGAGCCGGACCGGATCGAAGAAGAATGGCGTGTTCTTCCAGTCCTGACCGTGCGTATCGCTGCCGAAG
The DNA here is from genome assembly GCA_003553185.1 of Planctomycetota bacterium. Taxonomy (GTDB): domain Bacteria; phylum Planctomycetota; class PUPC01; order PUPC01; family PUPC01; genus PUPC01. The sequence goes on from PUPC01000128.1 coordinate 5,711, forward strand.
AGGACGAGGCGGCCGCGTCTGGTATCGAACGCACTGCCGCCGTGGGACTGCCGCCTGAACTGGATCGCGTCGCCCCTCCCTTGTTGGTGAATCAGAACCCACTCATTCAATTCGAGTTCCAGCAATTTCTGGTTCCTTTCAGGTCCTGTCGCTGAGCACGAAGCCAGACACCCCAACAGACAAATACCGAAGATAGAACGCAAGCTGCGCATGAGTCGCCCTCCTTGTGTGTTTCCGTGCTATGTCAAGTGACGTGCCCGACGCCCGGTCGCTCGGATCAGGCGTCGCCCGTTGGGCTTGCCGCGGGACGGCGCCTCCGCGGACTGCGGTGACGCGCCGAGCACATCGACAACCGCCAGAGGGTACCCGCATTCGGACTGCCGGTCAAGAACGTCCGGATCGCAAATGCCCGGCCCTACCGTACCCGGACTTCCATCACGAGGAATCCGCCCCACGTTCCGGTCGCCAAAAGGTCAATTCCATCTCTCGATGATCATCACGCCGCCTGTTGGTTCACACGAATCACGACCAAGCTTAGATCGTCCGACTGTTCATGGCCGCCCGTGAACGAGAGAACCGAATTCCGTATCGCGTGAACGATCTCTTCGGGGCCGCAACCGTCACAATGGCTGAGGCAATCCAAAAGCCTCTCCTCGCCGTACAGGGCGTAGTTACTGTCTTGAGCTTCCGTGATTCCGTCGGTAAAAAGTATCAGTGAATCGCCGTCCTTCATTCTTACTCTCTGCTCTGTCGCATTCAGAGATTCAACCACTCCCAACGGATATGTGGAAACGCGGCTGACGGGGCTTGGCTCGCATTTTGACCTGAGAAGGATGGGAGGGGGGTGTCCGGCATTCACGAAAGTCAGAAGACACTGTGTCGGATCATAGATGGCTCCGAACATTGTGACGAAGTTGCCACCACTTTCGACGGCGCGCTCGAACAACCGGTTGCCCCGTTCCACCAGGGTCTCCAGATTCAACGCGTCTTCCCCCGCCAGACGCAGCAGACTGAGTGATTGAGATGCCAGCAGGGCGGCAGGCATGCCCTTTCCAGCCACGTCTCCAATAGTCAACTCCAAGAGGCCGTTCCCGAGGAGCTGCAAGTCGTAAAAATCGCCGCCCACCACCCGTGCCGGTTGAGAATACGCCGCCAACTCGACTCCCGAGATTCGAGGCAACTCCTTTGGCATCATGGACCGTTGTACCTCGGAAGCAATTCTGAGTTCGCTCTCAATACGTTCTCTGGCCACCGTTGCTCTTCGGAGATCGACCACATACTGGCCAAGGGAGCGAGTCATACTGTTGAAGGCGTTTGCCAGAAGACGCGTCTCCCTGACACCTCCGACAGTTACCTGGCGTCCGAAATCTCCTTTGCCGATTTCGACTGCCTCGGTGGCAACACGCTCCAACGGGTTAGAAATGCTTCTGGCGAGTCGCACAGAAAGGATGGTCCCGATCACGAGGACTGCTGCGGTTACGAGGACCATAATCAATGCGCCACGCCGAACAAACCGCTTGGCACCGCTGGCATCGTAACTGATCAGAATAGCAAAGGGCCCATGACGACCTTCTCCAGGAACCAGGAATGACAAGACATTGCCCGTCTGGTCAAAACGCGTTTCGCCGGTTTCCAAAACAACAGGCAGGTCCGCGCACAGCGACGCCCACGATTCTCCAAGGATATCGGAGTCCGCGTGGTCCGCTAATACTTTCGGGAAGTTGTCGCCATCGGGGACTAGTACCTGCACCCCGAGGATGCTGGCCTTGCCGATGACAGACTCAGTCAAGCGAGTCGGATCAATGCCTCTTGAAAGGTCTTGAAGCGTCTTGGCTTCGTAACCCACCTGCACTATGCGGGGACGATCGAGGCCAGAAACACCGGCGTATTTGAAGACGCGACCGTCGTATTCACGCGGCATCGCCCGCTGTTCGACCTGACCCGACTGGGTTTCAAGCAATTCCATAAAGGGTTCCGACTGACTTTCACGTAACCCTGTTCTTCCAAAAGTAAATTCCACGTCCTCCTGAGTTCGTAGATAGGCGTATCCCTTCTCGTCGGTAATCCAGAACTCATCCACAACGCTTCGTTCCGTGATATCCATCAGACGCTGAGCGATCTCTTCAGATGACATCTCCGCCCGGTTCTCCGCCACATCAACCATGTGGCTCGCCAGCATAGCCTGGGCGACCATCTGTTTCCCAATTATCGCATCAGTACTTTCAGCCACTTCAACAGTGTATTGCCCGACCAGGGAAAAGATTTCGGTCAGCGAGGTGGCTCTGGACCGATATTCGGCAAAAGCCGATTGTTGCAACATGACATACATAGCAAAGTAGCTTCCGCCGAGGGTGATGATCAATAAGAGGAGAAATGCACCAATCAGGCGCGAGCGAAGGGTCATATGATACCTCCCATCCTGAAGTGCGGCAGAATTACGGAAACATGCCCCAACAGAGCAAACAACGCCCCGTTCATCGGTGGGCTATTGAGTATGAAGATTGGTATGCGCCGGCCCCCGTTTTCAGGGGTCTGTGCATCGTCAACAGCCCAAGAAACTGATGGGCTGTCGAAACCATCCGGATCAGTTGCTGCACCCGGACCCTTCCTCAATTTCGTATTTTCTCGGTCGCAAGGATTATGTCAAGTCCAGAACTTGCTGCACAAATGCCCCCCGACGACCGCCGGTTCACCATGAACAATGCATCGATTCTGTGCTACACTGTGTTCCCATCAGGCCACCTCCATAACGTGCTATAACTCGATAATCTTGAACACGTTACACCACATGTTGGCCTGTTATTCATGCTCGTGGTGGGAAATGCGGTGCAGGCCTGCACTCTGTCTCAACTGCTGCCACAACCTCAGCCGCATCGGCCTTGTGGTCCGCTCACTGGTTCGGCACGCGGACGAATTTCACCTCGGACGGGTCAGTCCGGTTCTCGACGTGGTAATCCCAGAAGATGGCGGCGTAGCTGGCCGGACTGTACTGCGGTGCAGCGAGGTGGTTGATCCGCTGCCGCTCGGTTGCAACCTTCACCGACTCTTCCCACGTGCCGTCCTTCCACCGCCGGTAGCGGACCTCGTACTCCGGGTTCCGGCCGTTTTCTTCGCCCTCTTCCTCGCCTTCCTCGTCGTTCGGTTCATCGACTCGTTTCACGTAGAAGCAGTACATCGCGTCGCCGCTGGCCGTGACGATGGCGCTGCCGATCCGGCCCTCGGCCAGGGTGTCCTTCGTCCACTCGCCCTTCTCGCCGTGCAGCACGACCAGGTCGTCGGCCAGCACCTCGTCGCCCCGATTGCTGTACCCACCGCCTCGGGCGATGAACACCCGCTCGTTGCCGAGGGCGGTGACGGTGAGCAGACCGCGCCCCAGGTCGGGCAGCCGTTCGGGCTCGAGCCATTTCTCGCCGTCGTGGACCTGCCATTGCCCGCCGCCGAAGACGGCCACGCTGTCCTTGTAGGGCACGATCATCGGCCCCACCACGACGGGGCTCGGCCAGAGCAGCACCTGCTTCGGCGGGGCCGGGGCATCCGGCTCGTCCAAGTCGGGCGTGTAGAACGGGCGTTCGGGCTCCTCGGCGGCGTCCTTACACGGCACCCAGGTGTAGCCGTCGTCGTCGGAGTGGCGAGCGTGCGATCCGCCGAACCCGTCGGTCCACGACGCCCACAGACGCCCGTTCTCCAGTTGGATGGCCCGACACTGGGCCGGGCACTTGTATCCGTCCTGATGGACGATGGCGAACCGGTCCCTCACCCACCGGTCGCCGAGGAAGGCGAGCCGATGGAGTGCGATGTCCTGACCCTCGTTGTACGAATCGCAGTTCGGGGTGCCCACGCCGAACGCGTTCCCGTAGCGGTCGGCGAAGTAGCCGGCCCGCATGTGCCAGGGGAGGATGATGTAGTCGCCGCCCTCCCGGTCAGGCGCCTCCCAGGTCTCGCCGCCGTCGAACGACGCGACGGCGATGAGCCCGCCGTTCGCCTCGCCGCGGCCGGCCATCACAACCAGCAGCCGGTCGTTGTCGTAGGCGACCACCGCCCGCCGGGCATTCTGGAAGTAGGTGGTGCCGGACCAGCCGAAGTGGGTGGGACCGGGCATGTGGCCCGCCCCGGCGGCGAGCGGCGCCCCCCGGTTGATTACCACCGGGCCGAGCGGTTCGACCGGTTCCTCGTTGCGCTCGAGTTTGGCGGGATCGCGCTCCAGCGGAGGCGTCTGATCGACCGGCCTTGCAAACGGACGGGGTTCGCCATCCATCTCGATGAGTGGGTATTCGGGCTCCGGCTCGGCCCCTTCGGCGACCAGGCGAATATTGTCGAGGTACAGCCCGGTCGGCGGCTCGCCGGAGGGCAGCCCGTTCAGGCGAATGTTGTAGCGGTGGACCCGGGTCAGGTCGAGCTCGGCCAGGCGGGCCAGCTCGGCCAACGGTACGTCGCAGGTCACCGTTCGGTCGGCCGGGATTTCGAACACGGCGACCTCGGTCCGAATGCCGGTCGGCCGGTTCCGGACGCGGGGGCCGGAGCCGTCACGGACCCGGACTCCCACCTTGACCGGCTGGCCGACAGCGGTGACTTCGAACCGGAGCCGCTCGAAATCCGACCAGTCGGTGAGGCCGCTCCAGTCCTGTCGCCATAGCTGGGTCTCCCGCTGGAAGAAGTGGTCGTGTGCATCGTACGCCGGCTCGCGGGCGGGCCAGGGACCTGGGTGCTCTCGTTTGAGCTGGGCGGCGATGTAGTTCCAGCGGCGCTCGGTCCACCGGCACTTCCAGGCGAATTGGCCCTGGGAGGCGTGTCTTCGCACCATCCACGACTGCGGCCAGTCCCGCGAGGACCGGCGGCTGATGACCATGAAGCCGTCCGGGCCCACGTCATCCAACTCCTCGATCTCCTCGCCCCGCCAGCCGGGCGCGGGCCTCTCCGTATGCGGCTCGCCGAGGTACTCCCGTCCTTCCATTTGGATCGTACCGTCCTGGAACTCATCCCACTCGAACCCGACCAGGACGCGAACGCCCTCCCCGGCTGATGCGAGGGAGCAGGCCGCGATGATTCCCGCCACAACGACAACCCGAATCGTTCTCACCATATCACCGCCTCCTGTTCTTCAGCCCTGAATACCCGCCGATGCAACCAGTATATCAAATTAACCGGTCAAGGGAGTGTTCCGACTCGGAATCCGGGCGGTTCATTCTCGTGGTCGCATTCGCCGGTCGCCTGTCGCAGCGCCCTGGCCGTCGAACCGATCGTCCGGAGACGGCCGCTCCCGTCCCCAATCCCAGTGAATATCACGTTTGGACCGCGCGTTCATCCTCCTGACTTGGAAGACACGCCTCCCGCCGTTATAATCCGGCCATACAACTGGACTGGGGAGAGGTTTTTCAGGAGGTGGAAATGAAAATCGAAGCGCTTGCCGCGGAACAGATGGAGACGCTCCGGGCGAACCCGTATCCGGGTCGGGGCATCGTCATCGGCCAGACGCCCGACGGAACGAACATGGTCCAGGTCTACTGGATTATGGGCCGCAGCCCGAACAGCCGGAACCGGGTGTTCGTCGAGGAAGGCGGCGAGGTCCAGACCGCTCCGTTCGACGCATCGAAGGTCGAGGACCCGTCGCTCATCATCTACCCCTGCGCTCGCTCGCTGAACCGGGCGCACATCGTGTCGAACGGCGATCAGACCGACACCATCTTCGAGGCCCTGTCGGGCGGCATCTCGTTCGAGACCGCGCTCCGAACACGCACGTTCGAGCCGGACGCCCCCAACTACACCGCCCGCATCGCCGGTCTGGTCAACCTCGCCGACGAACGCAACGCCTATCAACTGGCGATACTCAAGTCGATTGGAAACAGCCCGGACCACCCGACCCGCCAGTTCTTCGACTACCCGACCGCGATCCCCGGGATCGGCCACTTCGTCTCGACCTACAGCGACGACGGCAGCCCCCTCCCGGCGTTCGAGGGCGAGCCGGCACCGATGCAAATCCTGAACGACATCGACGCCACCCGCGACCTGTACTGGGAATCGCTGAACACGGAGAACAAGGTCTCGATGATGGTCAAGTACATCGACCCCGAGACCGACGAGGTCGAGATTCGCATCGCGAACAAGAACCGGGCTTGACCGGGCGGCGGCGGAGCACGGAGTTTTCCCCGAAATCGCGCTTGCCAACCGCCGGGGAATCGCTATGATGGTGGGTAGAGAGCGGCGCGACCGCTCTCGGCAGGGGCCTCGCCCCTGCGTGTCGCGGGGACGTACCGCGACGGGTGGCCGCCGGAAGCGCTCGGAGCGCCCGGGCGCCGACCGGATCCCCGCTCAGAAAGGAGGTGATCAATGATAGATTTGCGCAAGAGGTGGCTGGAAATCTAGCTGCCGACGGGCTTTTAGGAGTCCAGTCACAGGGCGGTCCGGAGAATCCGGGCCGCCCTTTTTTTTATGAAAGAACGGGCTCACAGCAAAGCCAGCATCCCCGCCTGCCCGCCATCCACCAACGAGCCATCACCCCGGCCCAATTCAAATCCGCCCTGACCGCGGTGCGTAATGCTACCTATCCCACGAGAAGAGAAGCAGGGATGGGTGTCCTTGATCTGAAACAGAAGACGCGGCACGGGCGCATGAGTGTATGAGAGTGAGCTACCCCCGCGGGAGCGGGGGTGGCACAGACTTCCAGCCCGTGGTTGGAACCAGGAACGGCGGTACGAGCTTTCGACCGATGCGGCCCGGTTACTCTTTCTCTTCGGGCTCCTCGTCGTCGTCCGTATCCGATTCGTCCGTTTCTTCGTCGGCGACGGGCTCTTCCGGTTCTTCTTCGGATTCCGATTCGTCCGGCTCCTCGTCGGCGACGGGCTCTTCCGGTTCTTCTTCGGATTCCGGTTCGTCCGGCTCTGCGTCGTCGACGGGTTCTTCCGGCTCCTCTTCGGATTCCGGTTCGTCCGGCTCTGCGTCGGCGACGGGTTCTTCCGGTTCCTCTTCGGTATCCGGTTCGTCCGTTTCCTCGTCGGCGACGGGCTCTTCCGGCTCTTCTTCGATGTCGGCGGTTTCGGGTTTTTCCGATTCGGCCTGTTCCGCCTCTTCTTCCGCTTTCTCTTCGGCTTCAGCGCGCGACTGGTGCATCTGCTGTGCCATTTCCTCGGAGAGTACGGACTGACCGAACCGGGGTCCGGTCTGGCGGGGCTCCTGCGGCTGGCTCGGCTCGGGGGTGGCCGCCTGCTCTTCTTCGGAGGGGGTCGGGGCGGTATCGAGTTGGTCTTCCGCCTGCCGCATGCTGAGCCCGATTTTTCGTTCGTCGGTATCGACGCGGATGATGCGGACCTCGACTTCCTGTCCGGGGCTGACCACGTCCTCGGGCGACTCGACGTGCTCGTCGGCGAGCTCGGAGACGTGGAGAAGCCCTTCCAGGTCGGGCTCGAGTTCGACGAAGACGCCGAAGTTGGTGAGTTTGGAGACCTTTCCGGTGGTCAGGTCGCCGACGACGTATTCCTGGGGGATTCGGTCCAGCCACGGGTCGGGCTCGAGTTGTTTCATGCCCAGAGCCACTCGCTTCCGCTCCTGGTCCACCGAGAGGATGATGACCTCGACGGTATCGCCCTTGTTGATCACCTCGGTCGGGTGGTTGACCTTCTTGGTCCAGGACATGTCGGAGACGTGGAGCAGGCCGTCGATGCCTTCCTCGATCTCGATGAACGCACCGTAGTTGGTCATGTTGCGGACGCGGCCCTTGATGACGGTCCCGATGGGGTATTTCTCTTCGACGAGTTCCCAGGGGTTGACCTCGGTCTGCTTCATGCCGAGCGAGATTTCTTCCTTCTCCTTGCTGATGCCGAGCACGACGACATCGACCATGTCGCCGATGGCGACGACCTCGGAGGGGTGCGAGATGCGCCGGGTCCAGGACATCTCGGAGATGTGCACCAGGCCTTCGACGCCCTCTTCGAGCTTGACGAACGCGCCGTAGCTCATCACGTTGACGACCTGGCCTCGGACCTTGCTGCCCACGGGGTACTTCTCTTCGATGTTCTCCCAGGGGCTGGGTTCCTTCTGTTTGAGGCCGAGCGAGATGCGCTCTCGGTCGTAATCGATGTTGAGAATGACCACCTCGATCTCGTCGTCGATGGCGACCATCTCGGAGGGGTGACTGATCCGGCCCCAACTCATGTCGGTGATGTGGAGCAGGCCGTCGATCCCGCCCAGGTCCACGAACGCCCCGAAGTCGGTGATGTTCTTCACCACGCCGGCCCGGATGTCGCCGACCTCGATCTCTTCGAGGAGCTTGTTCTTCATCTTCTCCCGCTTTGCCTCGATGACACGGCGGCGGGAGACGACGATGTTTCTGCGGCCCTCGTCGATCTTGATGATCTTGCAGTCGATGTCCTTGCCGATCCAGCTCCCGATGTCTCCCGACCGTCGGATGGCCACCTGGGATGCGGGCAGGAAGGCGGGCACGCCGATATCGACGAGCAGGCCGCCCTTGATCTTCCGCATCACCGTGCCGGTGACCACGTCGCCTTCCTCGTTCCGCTCGATGACGCGCTCCCAACTGCGGATGCGGTCGGCCTTTTGCTTCGACAGGGCGAGCAGGCCCGATTCGTCTTCGACTGCCTCGAGCAGAACCTCGACCGTGTCGCCGACCTCGGGCGGGCCGTCCTCGAACTCATGTGACTCGACGATGCCCTCGGACTTGTATCCGACGTCAATGACGATGTCGCCCCGGTGGATGTTGATCACCTTGCCGTCGATGATCCGGCCCACCTGGAAATTCTTCATCGAGGATTCGTAGAGTTGATCGACCGAGTCGTCGCTCTCTTTAACATCTTCGAACGCCGCTTTCACCTCGCGCTCGACGTATTCGCTATCTTTATCCAGCTCTTTGATTAGGTCTTTGCCAATGTCCATGAAATGTTCCAAAAAAATTAAAACAGACAGTATCCGAGTCGGGATCGTCTTCGCCCCGGGTCTTCTCTCAGCGGCAACCAAAGCCATACCCGGAGAACCCAGAATCCGGCGTGGGGCGAACGGCGGGTGACGCACCTCGCCTCCCGACAGGGATATAATAGCCGAACCATCTTGCGAGTCAAGCGGCTCTCGCTAGAATAGACCCCTGTTATGCGCACTCGGCTCCTCATCTTTGTGTCGGCGCTCGCCGGACTTGCCGCTTCCGCCGCTGGGGGCGCGCCCGTCGATACCGAGCCGCGACCGGTCCGCTGGCATGTGCTGCCCCCGGAGGTCACCGACGCATTCGTTGCCCGGGACGGCCGCCCTTTGTACGTCATCGAGCGGGAGGGCGAGCCGGGGCAGCCCGAGGTGGACGGCGATGTGGTCGGCGGCGCACGCCCGGTGTTGCTGGACCGGTCCGGCCGCCTGTGGTGTGTCCTGCCGGGGGGCGAGCGGATGGTCGGCATAAAAGACGACCACGTGATACCGGTGGAACCGCCCGACGGGGCGTCGTTTCGGACCGTCTGTGAGCGAGGCGGGCATCGGGAGATACGGACCGCCGCCTACGAGGACAACGCCGGTCGCGTGTGGTTCGGGAACTCGCGCGGGGTCCAGTGGTACGACGGTCGCCGGTGGCAGGCAAAAGACCTGGCCGCGCCCGCCGGCCTCGCCGACGGCACCCCGATGTCCGCCCTCCACATCACCGAGGATGGGGCCGGCACCCTGTACTTCTGGGCGGAGTGGCTCGAGGGCGACGTGTGCGGGACCCACGGGTTCTGGACGTATGACGGCGCGGACTGGAAGCATCTCACCGGTGCGGTGGGGCTGGACCCGGCGGGGAATCGGCTGGCGGCGGTGTGCCCGATCGCGCCGGGCCGGCTGCTGGTGAACTCGGGGGACGGGCGGCTGGTGGAGTTTCTGCTCGAATCGCACGACCCGGAGGTCGAGATCGCCCCGTTTCTCGCCCGTCTCAACGACCCCCGCTGGGCGGTCCGGCAGGAGGCGACCGAAGAACTCATCGCTATGGGCCGGAGGGTCGAGCCGGCGCTCCGCCTCCGCCTGGCCGAGGAGGAATTGGCCGAGGAGGTACGGGCACGCCTGAGGATGGCGCTCGGAGCGGTGAAATCCGACGCAGCTCGAAGGCCGGCCCCCCGAGCACCGGGCGACATCCCGCTCTCGCTCCCGCAGTTGAAGAGCGGGCGGTGGACGGTCCGGCTCGTCCCGCCCATCGACCGCCGCCTCGTACGGGGCCGCAAATGGACCGCTGTTGTCGAGGGACCGCGCCGGGTACGGGAAGCCCGGCGGATGCTCGTCCTTCTCCGGGGCGACGTGGTGGAGACCGTGTTCGTCGAGGACGCGGCCACACCGCCCGCGCCGTTCTCGGTGCTGGAAGCCGGCGAGGACGGGGTGTGGGTCGGCATCGAGGGGAGGGGGCTGTTTCGCTGGGCGGACGGCCGACTCGAGCCGGTCCTGGACGACGACCGGGCTGATTTCTGGCGGATCATCGGGCTGGACCGCGATGGCCGCGTCCTGCTCACCGACGGGGCACGCGTGGCCGCCTATTGGCCCGGACAGCCCGAGGCGAGATAACGCGGCCGGGAGCGCCCGAGGGCGGCTTGTTTTCCGGATCATGCCGGATTCCGCGCCCCGTCGAGGTTGACTTCTGCCGGGTATCGGCTTAAATAGGCCCTTGTTTGCCATCACACTTCACTTGTAAGGAAACGGATGTCCAGAAGACTCAGCCGCTTGAACCCGAACCTGCCGCCCATTCTGACTGCCCCCTATCCGTTCGACGTTGTCGATTCCAACAAGAAGCGGGCTCTCGAGGAGTTCCCCGAGGGCTACGTGATTGACTTCGGCGTCGGCGATCCGACCGACCCCGTGCCCGAACTCGTCCGCCGAAAGATGGCGGGAGCGGTCGAGGAGTCCAAGTGTTCCGGTTATCCTTCCGCTCTGGGCGGGGCCGGTTACATCGCCGCCGTGCGGGACTTCGTCGAGCGCCGGTTCGGCGTGGGACTCGAGCCAGACCAGTTGTGCGCCACCTACGGGGCGAAATATGCCTCGTTCCATCTGCCGTGGTATTTCTGCGACCCCGCCGGCGACGACATGTGCCTGATCCCGAACCCCGGCTATCCGCCCTATACCGACGGCACGCTGCTGGCCGGGGCCGAGCCCTATTATCTGAACATCTCGGAGCTCAGCGGATTTGTTCCGGACCTCGCCGGGATTCCGGCCGATATCGTGGCCCGTGCCCGCATTCTGTTCGTCAACTCGCCCCATTCGCCCACGGGGCAGGTCCTGTCGCTGGACCAGTTGGGCGAGATCGTCCGGTTCTGCCTCGATAACGACATCGTGCTGGTCTCGGACGAGTGCTATTCCGAGCTTTTCTACGGGGACCCGCCGCCGAGCGTGCTCGAGGTTCCGGAATCTGCCGACTGTGCCATCGTGCTCAATTCGCTATCGAAGCGGAGTATGATGACCTCCTGTGCTGTTGGTTTTATGGCCTCGCGCAACCCGGACCTTCTCGGGCCGATCCGGGCGATCACCCGCAAGTCCATACAGGGGGTGGCCCACATCATCGAGGCGGGCGCCGAGGCGGCCTTACTCGACGACGCGCACCCCCGCGAGATGCGGGCGGTGTATCAGGAGCGGCTGGACATCCTGCTCCCGGCCCTGGAGTCGGTCGGATGTGTGCCTGTGCGCCCGCGCGGCACATTCTTTCTATGGGTCAAGGTGCCCGAGGCCGACACGCCGCTCGGCTTCTCGGAGACTCTGCTGTTCGAGAAGGGCATCAACTGTGTTCCGGGCAACCTTGTGAGCAAGGAATGGCAGGGGGAGAATCCCGGCGACGGGTTTGTCCGCTTTGCTCTGGTCCCGGATATCGAACAAGTTCGAGAGGCGCGGCAGCGGCTGACTGCCGAGTGACCGATGTCTTCCGAGGAAGCAAACCAACCGGACCGCCCCGAGCTTGTCCGACGGCTGTTAAGTCTGTATCGGCGCGAGCTGCCGATGACAGTGGTCACCGTGCTGATTACCATCCTCGGTGCCGGGGCCGAGCTGCTCCCCCACAACTTCATCCGGATGGCCATCAACTACCTGCAGGAGTGGGCGCGGGTCGGCCCCCTGAACGTATGGCCGTTCGCTGTTCTCATCGTCCTCACCTATCTGATTCACAACCTGCTCCGCTTCGCCATGTCCATCAGCCGGATGGACCTGAGCACTCGCCTCAGCAACCGTCTTCGGAGCGGGATATTCTCGGCCTGCCAGCGCCACTCCCTGACCTTCCACAAGCAGACGACAAGTGGCGACCTCATCTCCCGGGCGACCGCCGACGTGCAGAGGATGGCCCGGTTCCTGTATTCGGGCATCTTCGGGCTGTTGGACATCGCGGTTTTCGTGCTCGGGGCAGTGGTGATGCTGGTGTGGATCAACTGGCGGCTCGCCCTGGTGGTGCTGGTGCCCTTCCCCATCGCCGTGTTCCTGACCCTGCGGCTGGGGATGAAGGTACGGAGAATCTGGCGGGATTCGCGCGAGGCGTACGGCGATGTGACGACCACCATCCAGGAGAATATCGCCGGGGCGCGGGTCGTCCGGGCATTCGCCCAGGAGCACACGGAGGAGTCCAAATTCAAAGACCGCTCGGAACATTTTCTGGGCAAGGTCATCCAGGCCATCGAGTACTGGGTGATCCGAATGGTCGGCCCCAATTTCGTGTTCGGGCTGGTGATGCCGGTCGCCGTCCTCTATGGCGGGATGCTGGCGTTGGCAGGGCGGGTGGATGTGGGGGACATCTTCTTCTGCTTCTCGATCATGCAGCCCATCCAGCGGCGGCTGCGGGAGGTCATGCAGTTGGTAGACGTCTATCAGCGGGCGGCGGCCGCGTCGGAACGGGTGTTCGAGGTGCTCGATGAGGAGCCGAGCATCCAGTCGAATCCGGGAGCGAAGCCGATGCCGCCGTCGCCGGAGAATATCGGGGCGTCGGTGGTGTTCGAGGATGTCTCGTTCGGCTACGAGCCGGGCAAGCCGGTGCTCCGCGACATCCGCTTCGAGGCCGAGCCGGGCGCAACGATCGCCATCGTCGGGCACACCGGCTCGGGCAAATCGACCCTCATCAGCTTGATCCCCCGCTTTCACGATCCGGTTGCCGGGCGGGTGCTGCTCAACGGGGCCGACGTGCGCGACATCCGGCTGGGTGAAGTCCGCCGCGAGGTCGGCATCATCTTCCAGGAGACGTTCCTTTTCAGCGCATCGGTCCGCGAGAACATCGCATACGGCCGGCCCGAGGCCTCGATGGATGCCATCCGGGAGGCGGCAAAGGCGGCCCGTGCCCACGATTTCATACTCGGGATGGATGACGGATACGACACGGTCATCGGCGAGCGGGGCGAGACCCTCAGCGGGGGCCAGGCCCAGCGGATCGCCATCGCCCGGGCCATCCTGCTCGACCCCAGCGTGCTCATCATGGACGACGCCACGGCAGCCGTGGACTCGGAGACCGAGCGGCTCATCCGCGAGACGATGAAGACGGTCTCGGAGGGCCGCACAAACTTCATCATCGCCCATCGCATCTCATCCGTCGCCCACGCCGACCAGATCATCGTGCTGGAGGACGGGCAGATCGCAGAAAGAGGGACTCACGCCGAACTCTATGCGACCGATGGCATTTACCGACGAATCTGTGACCAGCAGTTCGGGGTCTTGACATGAAATATCAGGACATAGACGAGGCGTTCACCAGGACACGGCCCTCGCTGCACACGCTCAAGCGGATTCTGCATTTCATCAAGCCGTATTGGCGCGAAATCATCGCCCCGTTCATCATCGAAGCGTTCTGGGCCGCCTCTGTGGCCATCACCCCGTTTCTGCTCATGATGGCCATCGACGACTTCATCGTCCCGGCGACACAGGGCATCGAGGGTGCCCTGGGCGTCGTGGAGATGCTCCCCCGCGAGCACGCCCGGAACGGGCTGCTGATCGTGTCCGCCCTGATGACCCTGAACGTGGCATTGAACGTCGTGCTCCAGATGGTGCAGCGGCTTTTCATCCGGCGGGCAGGCGAGAAGGCGATCAACGATCTCCGCCGCCATATGTTCGGCCACATCCAGCGGCTGTCGATGGATTTCTTCGACCGGGAGAAGCAAGGGCGGATCATCGCCCGGCTGGACCGCGACATCGAGAACCTCGAGCCGCTGATTACGTTCGTCCCCCTGTTCTTCGTCCACTGCATCTTCTCGTTCTTCATCGTGCTCGGGATTCTCGCCTGGAACGACTGGCGGTTGTGCGGGCTCATTGTAGCGTTCTCGCCCCTCGTCCTGGCGGCGGGGTTCGTATCCGAGAAATGGGGGCTGCCCGTCTATCGCCGCATCCGCAAGACGGTTTCGACGATGACTTCGCAGGTCGCCGAGGAAGTGACCGGTGTGCAGGTCGTCCAGGCGTTCGGCCGCGAGGAACACAATCTGGACCAGTATCAGAACCTGCTCGATCAGTATAGAAGCCACCAGGTGGCCGCCGCCCACGTGCGGGGCATCACCTTCCCGTCGATGATCATGGTGTTCGGTATTGCCCGTGCCGGTGTGCTGCTGTACGGGGCGCACGCCCTCTCCGCCGGCCACATATCGCTGGGGCTCATCCCCGCCGCGATGATGTACATCGGCATGATCTACGGCCCCATCATGATGGTCGCCCACTTGTACGACCATCTGCTCTCGTCCTCGGCGTCGTCCGAGCGGGTCGTCCAACTGATGGATTACAGCCCCACCATCGTCGATAAGCCGGATGCAAAACCGATCCCCTCCATCGAGGGGCACGTCGCCTTCGAGCACGTCTATTTCAAGTACGACGACGAGCCGGACACCCCGTGGATTCTGGAGGACATTGACTTCGAGGCACCGGTCGGATCGATCGTGGCTCTCGTCGGATCGACCGGCGCGGGCAAAACCTCGATAACAAACCTCATCCCACGCTTCTACGAGCCGCAGCAGGGCCGCATCCTCATCGACGGCATCGACATCTGCGACGTGACCCAGCAATCCCTGCACGAACAGATGGGGATCGTCCTCCAGGATAACTTCCTGTTCACCGGCACGGTCATGGATAACCTGCTGTATGGCCGCCCGGACGCGACCGAGGAAGAGGCCGTCGAGGCGGCCAGGGAACTCGCCTCATACGACACGATCTGCAACCTGGCCGACGGCTTCCAGACCGATGTGCGCGAACGGGGCGGCGCCATCAGCCACGGGGAACGACAGCTCATCTGCTTCACCCGAGCGATGATCGCCAACCCGCGCATCCTCATCCTGGACGAGGCGACCAGCGCCGTCGATACAGACACCGAAATCATCATTCAAAACGCACTGTGGAAGCTCATGGAGGGCCGAACCACCTTCGTGGTCGCACATCGCCTGTCGACCATCCGCCACGCCGACACCATCCTGGTGATCGAGGGAGGACGGATCATCGAGATGGGCGACCACGACACACTGATCGCGAACAGAGGGGAATACGCCGACATGTTCGAGGAGTTCATTCGAGGCCCCGATGCGCTTTGACCGGCCCCGAACCCCTGAAATGAGGTCGCGCACAATCGAGTGTGAAGCAGCGGGGAGCAAGTCGGCATCGCCCACCCCGCGGACCGTGCCGCAATCGCTTGCCTTCTATTGCATCGACCCGGCGTGACGGCCGTCCTGACTGGCCAACGACAGCGTTCGCGTCGTGGTTGTCAGGTCATGGATCCGGCCCGGGATCCACCTGCGTAGGGGAGCATTTTCAACTGGCCCATTTGCATTTTGCATCCGATGTCGCTATAAACTGGGGCGAATTTTACCAGAGAACGGCCTTTCGACGGGTGGCAGGATGGCACGACAAGATACCGACAACAGGAATAACCGAATACCCGGGCCGAATGTTGGCCGAGGCCTGTACCGCCCTGAATTCGAGCACGACAGTTGCGGCGTGGGCTTCGTCGCACACCTCGATGCTCGGCCCCGGCATCAGGTGGTCCGCGATGCAGTTCAAGTGCTGGCGAGTCTCGAACATCGCGGGGCGCTCGGCGGCGACCGGGCAACCGGGGATGGAGCGGGGATGCTGCTCGATCTGCCCGACGCGTTCTTTCGCAGCGAACTCGATTTGAAGCTGCCCCGGCTGGGCGACTATGCCGTCGGAATGGTCTTCCTCCCGGCGGACGAGGCGACCATCGAGGAATGCATCCGCACGTTCGATTCTATCGCGGTCGATGAAGGATGCGATGTGCTCGGCTGGCGTGACGTGCCGATCGATTCGTCGGTCCTCGGTGAACTCGCCCGCGTCAATCTTCCAAGGATCAAGCAGGTTGTTCTCGACCGGGCAGATGTGCCCGCCTGGGCGTTCGAGAGGAAACTCTACGTCATCCGCCGCCTCGTCGAAAAAGCGGTCGCGAAACGCGACGACGCCGAGCAGTTCTTCGTGGCCAGCTTGAGCACACAGACCGTCGTGTACAAGGGCATGCTCGTCGGCTCGGAGCTCGGCCGGTTCTACCCGGACCTGGAGCACGAGCAATTTGCCGGCAGTTTTGCCATCGTACACCAGCGATACAGCACGAACACGTTCCCCACGTGGGCCCTGGCACAGCCGTTCCGGATGCTGGCACACAACGGCGAGATCAACACTCTGCACGGCAACGTCAGCCGCATGCGTTCTCGCGAGCCGGGCCTCGCGTCGAACTACCCTGAGTTGGACATCGAGAAGATCAAGCCGGTGATCGTCGGGGGAGGAAGTGACTCGGCGATGCTGGACAACGCACTCGAACTGCTGGTGATGGGCGGCCGGTCACTTCCGCACGCCGCACTGATGATGCTGCCGGGGGCGTGGGGCGACCGGTATGTGCTCGGCCCGGCCCGGCGGGCGTTCTATGAATATCACGCCGCGATTATGGAGCCGTGGGACGGACCTGCGGCGGTCGTTTTCACCGACGGCCGCTACGTCGGTGCCATGCTCGACCGCAACGGACTGCGGCCCGCCCGCTATACCATCACCCGCGACGGCCTCGTCGTCCTCGCCTCCGAGAGCGGGGTGCTGGATATACCCGGCGACCGGATTCTCGGCCGCCACCGACTGCAGCCCGGGAAAATGCTGCTGGTCGACCTCGAGCAGAACCGGCTCATCCCCGACAAGGAAATCAAGACCAAGGTCTCGTTGCAGAAGCCCTACCGCCGCTGGGTGAAGGAGAACCGGATCGAGTTGCGCGGGCTGCTGATGCCATCGGAGATCCCGGCCGAGGAACCCGAGGTGCTTCTCCGCAAGCAGCACATGTTCGGTTACACCCGCGAGGAGCTCGAGCGGGTGCTGGGGCCGATGGCCGCACGAGGGCAGGAGGCGGTCGGCTCGATGGGCAACGACGCCGCACTCGCGGTGCTGTCCGAGCGGCCCCAACTGCTGTTCGCCTATTTCAAGCAGCGTTTCGCCCAAGTGACCAACCCACCCATCGACCCGCTGCGCGAAGCTCTGGTCATGTCGCTGATGAGCTTTGTCGGCCGACAGCGCAACCTGCTGGATGAAACGCCCGAACACTGTCGCCAGCTCAAGCTCCACCACCCGATTCTCACGCCGAAAGACGTGTGGCAACTGCGGGCGGGCAAACACCCGGACATCGTCGTCGGCGAGCTGGATATGCTCTTCCCGGCGGATGCCGGCCCCGAGGGGCTGGAGCCGGCCCTGGACGCGATGCTCGCCCGGGCCGAACGGCTCGTCGAGGAGGGGGCGACCATCCTGATACTTACCGACCGCAACGCCGGCGAGAAACACGTCCCCATGCCGGCTCTGCTGGCGACCTCGGCACTGCACCACCACCTGATCCGGCGCGGCCTGCGGATCAAGTGCGGAGTGATCGCAGAGACCGGCGAGGCGCGCGAGGTGATGCACTTCGCCCTGCTCATCGGCTACGGTGCCAACGCCGTCTGTCCGCACGTGGCGTTCTTAACCGTGAACCAGATGGCCGAGAGCGGAGCGCTTGACGCACAAAGCCGCCCCGAAGACGCGACCGACTCGTACATCACAGCGGTCAAAAAGGGACTGCTGAAGACGTTCAGCCGGATGGGCATCTCGACCATCCGGAGCTTTTTCGGCTCGCAGATATTCGAGGCGGTGGGGCTCGACCGCGATCTGGTGGACACTCATTTCTCCGGCACTGTCTCGCCGATCGGCGGGATCGGACTGCCCGAGATGGCCCGGGAGGCGTTGGCCCGGCATCAGCGGGCATTCCCCGAGACCGGCCGACCGGAAGACCTGCTGGATGTCGGCAATGCCTACCGTCATCGGGTCGGCGGCGAGCCGCACCTGTGGTCGACCGACGCCGTCCGAGCTCTCCAGCAGGCGACGCGGCAGAATGATTACGCAATGTTCAAGAAATACGCGAACCTGACGAACGAACAGTCCAACGGACTTATCACCCTGCGCAGCACGTTCCGGTTCAAGCCCGGCAATCCGGTACCCATCGGCGAGGTCGAGTCCGTGGAGAGCATCTGCTCGCGCTTCGCCGGGGCCGCAATGTCATTGGGGTCGATCAGCCGGGAAGCGCACGAGACCATCGCCATCGCGCTCAATCGAGTCGGCGCCCGCAGCAACTCGGGGGAAGGCGGCGAGGCGCCGGAGCGCGGCCAACCGATGGCCAACGGGGACAACCGGCGCTCGAGGACCAGGCAGATTGCCTCCGGCCGGTTCGGGGTGACCATCGAATATCTCATGGGCGGCGACGAGCTCCAGATCAAGATCGCCCAGGGTGCGAAGCCGGGAGAGGGCGGGCAATTGCCCGGGCACAAGGTCAGCGACGACATCGCACGCATCCGGCACACACAGCCGGGGGTCACGTTGATTTCGCCCCCGCCACACCACGACATATACTCGATCGAAGACATCGCCCAACTGATCCACGACCTGAAGACCGCCAACCCCAACGCGAGGGTGTCGGTCAAATTGGCATCGGTGGCGGGGGTGGGGACCATCGCCGCCGGCGTGGCCAAGGCCAGGGCCGACACGGTGCTGATTTCCGGACATGATGGCGGGACCGGGGCGTCCCCGCTGACCGCGATCAAGCACACCGGCATCCCCTGGGAACTGGGGCTCGCCGAGACACACCAGACACTGCTCCAGAACCGGTTGCGCAACCGGATTCGCGTTCAGGTCGACGGACAGTTGCGCACCGGGCGCGATCTCGCCGTCGCAGCCCTGCTCGGAGCCGAGGAATGGGGGTTCGGGACCGCGCTGCTGGTCACCCTCGGCTGTGTGATGGACCGAAAATGTCACTTGAACACCTGTCCTGTCGGGATCGCCACTCAGGACGAGGAACGGCGGAAGCGGTTCAAGGGGCGCCCCGAATACGTCGAGCGCTTCCTGAGGTTCATCGCCCAAGACCTGCGCGAACAGATGGCCGAGCTCGGGTTCCGGACCGTGGACGAGATGGTTGGCCGCTCCGACCGGCTGGACATGAGCCGACGGCCTGATCACGCCAAGGCGCGGCACCTCGATTTCAGCCCGCTGGTGGAGACGGGCGGCGCGGACGAACGACACTGCACGATCGGACAAGAGCACGACATCGGCTCGCCTGTCGACGACGAAATTCTCCGTGCAGCCGAGCCGGCGCTGAAAGATGGCCGGCCCGTGAGCATCAAACTGCCGGTGCGGAACGTCCATCGGACCGTCGGCACTCGCCTCAGCGGCGAGATCGTCACGCGGCTCGGCGGCAAGACGCTTGCGCCCGACACCATCCGCATCTCGCTGACCGGTTCGGCCGGCCAGAGTCTCGGCGCGTTCCTTGCGCCCGGCGTCAGCATCCGGCTCGAGGGCGACGCCAACGACTATGTGGCCAAGGGTCTGTCGGGCGGAAAAATCACAATCGTGCCGCCCGCCGACGCCACGTTTGCCTCACACCAGAACGTCATCATCGGCAACGTCGCCCTGTACGGAGCGACCGGCGGTGAGCTGTATGTGCGAGGCATCGCGGGCGAGCGCTTCGCCGTGCGAAACAGCGGCGCGGTCGCCGTCGTCGAGGGCGTCGGGGACCACGCATGCGAATACATGACCGGCGGAACAGTCGCTGTGCTGGGCCGGACCGGCTACAATTTCGCGGCCGGGATGAGCGGCGGCGTGGCATACGTCTACGACGAAGCCGACGTGTTCGAGACCCGCTGCAATCTCGATATGGTGGACCTCGAAAGCGTCTGGCACCAGGAGGACCGCGAACTCCTTCTGAACCTGCTGGAGGACTACCTCCGCGAGACCGGGAGCGACCGGGCGCAGATGATCCTGGACAACCGGAACACCTGTCTGCCCATGTTCGTGAAAGTGATGCCCATCGAATATCGCAGGTCGCTCGAAAGGATGAGAGGCGCGGAAGACGTGGGGGACGAGACGGTCTCGGCGACCGAGGAGGTCTTCAAGGACTGATCCGAACGGCTCCCTCAACCACACACGCCCGGAACCGACTGGCGGCCTGTCGCAGAGTACGGAAACGGTTGTGCCGAGGTCGATCAGAACCGGCCCGGTCGGGTCAAGGAGGCCCTGACCTGGAAGCTCTATGGAACGGGCCATTGAAAGTCTTGGAGAGAAACATATCCTTTGATTGCACGCGTTACTTGACGCTATCAAATTGCCGCGGGGGTTGACAGCCGCACTCGACTGCCGCATCCTGTGATCGTGAATTCTGCTGCCCGAACTGGAGGATGAAGATGAAGAAGATTTTGCTGGCGGTAACGAAGGACAATTATCCGGAAGTCATCACGCCCGAGACCGAGGCGGGAATCCGGGAACTCGGCGAGGTGGTCAAACGCGATGACCTGAAGGAGGCGGACGACCCGCAGACGGCCTACGTCGAGGCCATCCGGGCCGCCCGCCCCGAGATCGTCGTCACCGGATGGGGTTCGCCGACCCTCACTATGGAGGCCTACCGAGCCAGCCCCGACCTGGCGTATATGTGCCACTGCGCGGGGACAGTTCGGAACTACGTTGACCGCGACGTGCTCGCCTCGGGCCTGCTGGTGTCGAACTGGGGCCGTCTGCCCGCACCGACCGTGGCCGAGGCCTCTTTGATGATGACCCTCGCCTGCCTGAGAAAGGTGAGCGGGTACGTCCGCCTGCTCGACGACGGCGGATGGGGGGCCGGCGAGTTCGAGAGCGCCAGCTTGTTCGGACGGAGCGTCGGGCTCCACGGGCTGGGGGTCATCGCCCAGGAATTCGTCCGGCTGCTCGCCCCGTTCGACTGCGACATCTCGGCGTTCTCGCCCCACTGCCCCGACGAGGTGTTCGAAGAACTGGGCGTCGCCCGCGAGGAAGACCTGGCGAATTTGTACGCCGCGAACGATGTCGTCTCCATCCACGCATCCAAGACGCCCAAGAACCACCACATCGTGGACGCTGATATTCTGGCGGGGATGAAGGACGGGGCCGTGCTGGTCAACACGGCCCGGGGCGCGATCATCGACACCGAGGCCCTGGTCGAAAAGCTCGAGGAAGGGACGATCTGGGCGGCACTCGACGTGTTCGAACAGGAGCCGCTGCCGGCCGACTCGCCGCTCAGGGGGATGCGAAACGTGCTGCTGCTCCCCCACCAGGCCGGCCCCACGCCCGACTGGCAGCCAAGGATGGGCCGACACGCCCTCGAGAACCTGAGCCGCTACGTCGCGGGCGAAGATGTGACCGACGTGGTGACCGTGCAGAAATACGACTTGATCACCTGAACGGCCGGCAATGCGCCGGCGGGCGGTCAGCCGGGGCGGCGATATCGCCTTGCACGTGCCTCCCCGGTCAACACCCGAACAGCGCCCTCGGCGAGTGCGATCATTTCGATCTCCCCCGGCATCGTGTGGACCGGCGCGATGAATTTGACCCGGCGTCTTATGCTGCGAACAACCGGTTTGCAGCGGGCGACGGAGCCGGTGAGGGCGATGGCATCGACACGCCCGGCCAGTGCCGCCGCCCGGGCGCCGATCTCGCCCGCTACCTGATAGGCCATCGCGGCAAGCACATTTTTCGACGCCTCGTCTCCCGCGGCCGCCCGGTTCTCCACCTCGAGCAGGTCGTTCGTACCCAGGTATGCGACCACACCGCCCCGGCCGGTGATGCGGGCCAGCAGTTCGTCGGGGGGCATCTCCCCGGCGAGGCGGACCAGGTCGGCCGCCGGCAGGCCGCCGCTCCGTTCGACCGCGAACGGGCCGTCCCCGTCGAGGGCGTTGTTCACGTCGATGGCCTTGCCCCGGCGGTGCGCCGCGATGGACGTCCCGCCGCCGAGATGGGCGACGATCAGGTTCGCCCCCTCGTATCGCTTGCCCAGTTTCCGGGCCAGCCGACGGGCGACCGCCTTCTGGTTCAGTGCGTGCCAGATGCTGCGCCGCTCGATCTCGGGGATGCCGGAGTAACGCGCCTCCCCGCACAGTTCGTCGACGACCACGGGATCGACGATGAATGCCGGCGCCCCGGCCTGCTCGGCGATGCCCGCCCCGATGATCGCGCTCAGGTTGCTGGCGTGGAGGCCGTATCGCCCCGTCCGGAGATCGTCGAGCATCGCATCGCCCACCCGGTAGGTCCCCGAGGGCAGCGGGGCGAGCAGGCCGCCCCGGCAGGAGACGGCGTCGAGGTCGGGAGGGGCGACATCGCAGCGTTCGAGCACATCGAGGACGGCTGACTCCCGCATCGGAACCTGGTCGATGAGCCGGCGAAACGCGTTCAGTTCCTCGACGGAATGCCGGACGGTCTCTTCCGAGGCGACGTCGCTGCCCCGGAACAGGGCGACCTTAGTCGAGGTCGATCCGGTGTTGATCACCCCCACGAACGGGGCGGGCCGTTCTACCACGGTCAGTTCTCAATCATGGCGCAGGCGAGTGCGATGCTGAGGAATTTCATTCGAGCGGTGTCGGCCCGGCCGGGGACCACGACGGGCGCGGTGGCCCCCCAGATGATGCTGGCCCCTTCAAGTCCTGCGAAGCAGGTGAGGGCCTTGTAGATGGCGTTGGCGGTCTCGATCTCGGGTGCGACCACGATGTCGGCCTGACCGGCGACCGGGCCGGCCAGCCCCTTGGACCGGGCGACATCGGGCGAGACCGCGTCGTCGAGAGCGAGGGGCCCCTGGGCGATCAGTTCGCCGAGCAGGCCGGCGTCACTCATCCGCTCGATGAGCTTCGCTTCCAGGGTGGCGGGCATCGCCGTGACGTTGACGTGCTCGATGGCGGCGAGCATCGCCACCTTCGGTTTCCGCACGCCCAGCCGACGCAGCACCTCGGCGGCGTTCCTGATGATCTCGATCTTTTGGGAGAGGGTCGGCCGGATGTTCACCCCTGCATCGGTCACCACCACGCACTTGCCGCTGGGCGGGGCGTGGAACAGGGCGACGTGGCTGAGCATTCCGTCCCCACGCAGGCCCGTCTGGTGGTTCAGGATCGCCCGGATCACCTGCTTGGTGGGCAGGTGGCCTTTCATCATGGCCAGGGCGCGTCCCTCGCGCACGCTTGCGGTCGTGCACTCCGCCACCTTGCTCTGTTCAGGCACGTCCTCGAACTCGAACCCGTCCAGCGAGATGCCGAGGGTCCGGGCGCAGGTGATGATCGCCTGTTTGCGGCCGACGGCGAGCGGCTTGATCAGCCCGGTGTCGGCGGCCAACCGCAGGGCTTCGAGCGATTCGGCGTCCTCCGGCCCCGCGCAGGCGAGGGGGATGGGCTGCTGCCGCTCACGGACACGGTCAACAAGTTGATCGACCTTGTCGATGCCGATCACGCTTTGTCCCCTTCGCTTTCGCTCACCGCCACCCGTCCGCTGCGCGCGCACTCGATGATCCCGAAGGGGCGCAGCATCCTCAGCAAAGCGGTCACTTTCTCCTCGGAGCCGGTCATCTCGATGGTCATAATATCGGGCTTCAGTGCAGAGACCTTCGCCCCCATCACCTCGAGAATCTGCATCAGTTGGGGGAGGTCCTCCGGCCGGGTATTGATCTTCGCCAACATCAACTCGCGGTCGATGAACCCGCTTCGGTCCAGATCTTCCACCTCGATTACGTCGTCCAGACGGGTGGTCTCGTCGGCGATCGCATCAAGCTTGTCCATCTCGCCTTCGATCTCGATGGTCAGGCGGGAGATATGCTCCTGTTCCGCCTCGTTCACGGCCAGACTGTGTATGTTGATGCCCCGATCACCGAACGACTTGGCGATCCGGGCCAGGACCCCCGGACGGTTGGCGACAAGGCACGAGATCATGTGGCGCATCTGCTTTTCCTTTCTTTGCCCCGGTCTCCTCAAACGCGACGCGCTATGCTACGGCCCAACGGCGATCACGTCAATGATAGAGCCCACATTCAACAGCGCAACCATCGCAGCCGACAACCGATCAGCCGCTGCCCGCAGAGCATGTTGCCGTGCTGCGTCCCTCAGTCTTCGGGGGGCGACGTGATGAACTGTTCCAGCAGGTCTTCGGGCACTTCGACATCGTCCTGATGGGGCAAGGGGAAGCGGACGAATTCGATGGTGAGCCCCCATGCTTCGACCGTTTGCCGGAGCAGCCGGTTCGCCTCATCCACATAGGCCCGGGCTGTCCCCACCTGCCGGGGAAATTCGACCACGTACACTTCGTACAGGCCGTCCCCGATGCGGAGGTTTTCCTTCGATGTCACCCGGGCCTGGGCCGAAGATATCCCGAACGAGATGGGGTCGATAACCTGGAAACGCCACGCCTGGCCAACCCGCAGGTCGCCCACCCAGCCGACGGGCATGAAGTTGTGTGCCAGAACATCCTGCTTCTGGACGGGAATCGACCTGTGGAAATGGCGTGGCTGATCGAAATGATCGTTGTTCAACACCGCGGTGATGTGGAGCGTACCGCCCTCCACAAACCCACGGGCCGTGGTCTGAAGCTCTGTCGAGTGGGTGGTCAGGCGGAAGGACTGGAGGGTGTTCTCCGGCGATATCACCAGTTCCGATTGCAGGACAAATTGCTGGACCAGGGACGCTACAAGCTGGCGGGTCGCCTCGTTCTGAAGGAACTGACCGTGCCGGCGGAAGTCGATCACCGTCTCGGTCGTGATTTCACACGTGCCGTCCGCCTGCAGCAGGAACGAGGTCTCGCTCGCTCCGATCAGGTTCCGGCTCTCGGTCCCGTCATAGATAAGCATGTGCGAAGTGGGGTTCATACGGGCGTAAGCCCTGACCGCACCGTAGCCGGCAGGAGGATGAGCGAAGGCGTAGGGGAGGACCTCCCGCCTGACGAAAAGCCCCATCATCACCAGCCAGAAGCCGATGACGGCGTAGATCAGAACCTTTTTGGTCATAAGGCGGCCTCCGGAGCGGATAATAAATCCATTGTATGAGCCGCCCATGCAGGTGTCAACGCGGTCGCTGCTCGTTTACGAGGTTGACGGCCGAACCGGCGGCGCCCGTGACAGAACGCTGCTGGAAACGAAGACAGTCGGTCCGGCCACAACACAGACAGCCCGCAGGGTAAGGGCCGTCAGATGTTCTCAGGTGGAGGAGTGGTCCC
This sequence comes from Planctomycetota bacterium, assembly GCA_003553185.1. Lineage (GTDB taxonomy): Bacteria > Planctomycetota > PUPC01 > PUPC01 > PUPC01 > PUPC01. The sequence goes on from PUPC01000128.1 coordinate 31,118, forward strand.
GGTCAGTTGCGAATGATCTCGGCGGTGGGCTCGAGCGTCCCCAGGTCTTCGCCGGGCAGCACCACGTGACTGGTCGGGGCGCCGCACGATGCGAGCCCGCCGCTCGTCGGAGCGGTGTGGGCTTCGACCACGGAGAAATCTTCGAGCGACCGAATCTCGACGATGAGATCGCCCTCCTCGACCGCCGCCACCTCGGGCTGGTGAAAGCTGGCAAACCCGATCTGGCTGGTTCGGAACCCGATCTTGCTGGCCATCCGGTGAAAGACGATCTGCGTGTCCGGAAGCTCCAACTCGCCCTCGAGCATGCCCAGGTGCTTCATGATGTTGAGCACCCCCCGCCGGGCGTCGAGCACCCGGTGACGCTGGACCACTTTGCTGGTGGGCGACATCTCGACCAGGATCGCCGGGGTGCCGAGCTCGATGGGGACCCGTCGATGCAGTTGGCCCGAGAAGTGGCCTTCCTCTTCCGTCTCGTCCACGGTCTCGAAGCCGAACGCCAGGGCGATCTCCCGGCTGGCAGGGCTCGTGTTCACGTACCCGGTGAAATTCGGGTCGCACATCCGACAGCTATGAAAGTCGAGCACCGCGTCGGCCTGCTCGAACAGGCCGTGGGACAGTGTATAGGTCAGCCGCTCGTTCCACGTGCCATCCTCCACCCCGGGCCAACACCGGTTGATGTTCGTCCGCGGCGTTCCCTCGGCCGAAGCCAGCGACCCCGCCTGGGCCGGATAGGCATCGGGCACCCGCGTGCGCAGGATGAACGGGATGTTCGCAAGCGGGACTACCGCCAGCGTACCGGTCATCGCCGACAGGTCGAGCTCCCGGAGGAGGGTCGCGATCATTGCGGACCCGCTGTACTCGGTCGGGTGCTGGGCACAATGAACGACGAGCAGCGGGCCGTCCCGGCTGCCCTTGGCCAGCACCAGCGGGATGGGGACCTTGTTGACTTCGAACGAACCGTACACCACCTCGCCCGCAACCGGGCGAAGGCCCAAAAGATCGGAACTCATTTCGTACTCCGTTGGCCGGGTTGAAAGGTCGGGCAGAGTTTACGCGACCCGGCGGTTGGGCGCAACCCCCGGACGTCTTCGCCCCATCGGCTCAGTCGAATTCTTCTGCGTGGTCCTGCCACCATGTGACGCACCGATCGACCGCGTCTTCGCCCGTGCCGAAATCCTTGCCCACGGTCCGCCCGACGGCGGCGACCAGTGCGGCGCGGACCGGCCGGCTCGGCTTCCACTGGCTGGTCCCGTCGAGCAGCCGCATCAAGTCGGGGACCACGTCGCGGTCTCGGATTCGCCCAAAATAGTCGGCAGTGGCGATGACCAGGCCGCTCTCCTCCAGGTCGACGCCCGTCCGGAACGCCCGTCGCATTGTGTCGAGCGCCTCGGGTCCGGCAATCTCCGACAGCCCCTCAATGGCGTATCTGTACTCCGGCTGCGGCAGGTTCTGCCTCGTGGCCGCCGTTTCCAGCAGATTGCGGCGGAGATCGTCCGGCCGTTCCTCCAGCCACTCTTCCCACTCCCGGACGCCGGCCGCCCTGGCCTCGCTGGGAGCGTCGGCAAAATCTACATCGACGCGGTGGCCTGTCAACGCGCGCAGGGCGAGGTCGGCGGCAAGACGGGTGGCGGCGTCATCGCTTTCCAACTGTCCGATGAAGACCGGGAGAGCGCCGTGCTCCCGCTCGCGGTCGGCCCACCAGCTTCTCCAAGCATCGATGGCCGGCTCTCGCACCGCCTGCCCGGCCTCTTGAAAATCGAGTGCGACCTTGTGACCGGTGATCTTGCGCAGGGCGATGTGCGCGGCCAGACGGACCGAGGAAGTGCTGTCGTCGAGCATCTCGATCAGGTCGGGAACGGCCTCGAGGGCGCCCATCTGGCCCAGCTTGTGTGCGGCCAAGCTTCGCCGGCCGGACCGCTCGTGCTCCAGTTCCGCCCGCAGCTCCTCGACCCGTTCCGCGCGGTCTTCCGCCGGCCCGTCATCCGGGGCGACATCGCCGACGACCGTGACGGCCCGCCGTACCTCGGCCAGCCGATCGGCGGACACCAACTGATCGAAATCCCGGATTGCGTACGCTCCCTCATCGGCCCGTTCCAACAGCCAGACACCGCGCTGGTTGAGTTCGATCTGCGGCCCGTCTTCCACCGTCAGGCGAGAGAGGTCAACGTCCAACGCCGGCCGGGTGGTGCTGCCCCTCAACACTTCGAGCACGGCGACCCGGGCGATGGTCGGCCCGGGCGCGTCCTCATTATCGCCCACACCATCGCCCTCGATGACGTTCATCACCTCCCCGAACACAACGAGGTCGGCACGCCCGACACGTTCGACCAGGGCGTCGTTGGCCGACGCCGAAGCGGGGATAAAGCTCAATAACGCTGCAGTCAGAATGATCGACATGCTTCTCATATGGGAACCTCCTGGATAACCCTAACCCCGATTTTACGCGCACCGGAGTGACGCTGCAACTGGCGGCCGACGGGGACGGGCAAGGAGCCGAGCCGAGCGGGCGAGCTATTCCCGCCGGGGGCGCGTCAGGGCGGCGCCGAGCGCGACGACGTGCTGGGGGGATGGCGGCACGTACACGGTCCGGCCGATGATGCGTTCGAGGGCGCGGCGGACGCCGCCGTTGAGAGCGCCGCCGCCGATGAAGCAGAGGTCGTGCTCGCCCATCGGCCGGGCCATCCCGGCGATGCGGGCGGCGATCGCGTGGTGAAGCCCGGCGACGATGTCCGCTCGCTCGGCGCCGTCGGCGATCAACGAGATGACCTCGCTCTCGGCGAAGACAGTGCAGGTGGCGTTCACCGGCTCCCGATGATCGGCGGTCTCGTCCAGCTCGCCCAGCCGGTCAACCGGCACCTCGAGCAGGTCGGCCATCACCTCGAGGAACCGCCCGGTGCCGGCCGCGCAGCGGTCGTTCATCACGAAATCGCGGACCAGCCCGTCCTCATCCAGCAGGATGACCTTGGTATCCTGCCCGCCCAAGTCCACAATCAGCCGCGGGCTGCCCCAGGGGCAGCCGACCTCGACTGCGCCCCTTGCCGCGGCGGTGATCTCGGTAATCACGTCGTCGGCGAGGTCGATCGCCCGCCTGCCGTACCCGGTGGCGATCACCCGCCCCACTTCGGCCCGGCTGGCTCCGGCCGTTTCGAGCACGAGCCGCAGCGCCTCCCCGGCCACCGCCTGATGGGCCGCTCCGCTCCGCAGGTCCGCCCGGCCGACGATCGCCCCGTCCCGCAGGGCGACCGCTTTGGTCGCCACCGATCCGATGTCCAGCCCCACCGCAAGCGTCATCGGTATTCCACCTCCATCAGGCACAGCCCCTGCGGCGGCGCGGTTGGCCCGGCCTGTGCCCGGTCGCGGGTCGCGATCAGGGCGGGGATCGAGTCCGGCGTGCGGCGGCCCTGCCCAACCTCGATGAGGGTCCCGGCGATGGCCCGAACCATGTTGTACAGGAAGCCGTCGGCTGAAACGGTCATCTCGATCCGGTCCCCGTCGGCCAGCACGTCGAGCCGGGTGACGGTCCGGACGGACGAGTTGTCGCCCGACTTCGACTCGAACGCGGCGAAGTCGTGGCGCCCGACGATGTGCCCGGCGGCGGCCCGCATGGCGGCGACATCGAGCGGGCGGCGAACCAGGCAGGCCCGGTTCCTCTCCAGCGGGCTGGGGACCGCCCGGTTGATGATCGTGTATCGGTAGGTCTTGCCGGTGGCGGAATATCGCGCGTGGAAGTCGTCGGGCACATCGCGGGCATCGATGACGGCCACGTCCTCGGGCAGTTGGGTATTGATGGCGTGGACCAGGTCGTCCGCCGGGATGGTCGTGTCGGTCTTGACGCTCGCGACCTGTGCTCGGGCGTGGACGCCGGCATCGGTCCGGCCCGAGCCGACGAGCGTGATCTCCGGCTCGCCGGTGATTCGGGAGATCGCCCGCTGGACGGTCTCCTGCACGGTCCGGGCGTTCGGCTGGACCTGCCAGCCGGCGAAGTCGGTCCCGTCGTACTCGATGGTGAGCTTGATGTTCCGGCTCATGATTTCGGGCCGTCGAGCCGCCGGGTCGGGCGGCGGCGGTGCCCCGGGAATGCCGCCGTATCGGGCGGCGGTCAGATGTCCTGCTTGACCTCATCCATAAGCTGCTCGAACATCCGGCCGTACTTGACATACGAGTTGTAGAGGGCGTCGGGGTCGTCCCCTTTTTTGCCCTCGTGGATGACGGCCGAGACGTGCGGCTCGATGGAGAAGACGCCGTCGTAGCCGGACTCGAGGATTTCCTTGAGCTGTTGGCGGACCTGGCTGTCGCCCTCGCCGGGGAAGGTCCCGTGGCTCTTCCCGCTGGGCGACTTGGTCATATCCTTGATGTGGACGTAGGCGATCCGGTCGAGCAACCCGTGGAAGAACGCCATCGTGTCCTTGTCATATCCGACCGAGTTGCCGGTGTCGTAGAGCACGACGAGGCCGGGCGAATCGACCTTCTCCAACAGCTCGATGGTCTGCTCGGGGCCTTCCGAGGCCCAGCCGGTGCAGTTCTCGTGGGCCAGGGCCACGCCGCCGTCCGCCGCCATCTGCGCCAGCTCGCGGGTGCGCCGGATCGACTCGTCGCGCCATTCTTCGTAGGATGCGTTCGACTTCTTCCAGGTCATCATCCGGATGTACGGGGTCCCGGCCTTCTGCATCCGGGGGATGGCCCGGGCGAGTTCGGCCTTGTCGACCTCGAAGTCGCCGGTGATATCGCGCGACCAGTTCCCCAGTTGAGAGGCGAAGCAGCTTATCTGCAGGCCGGCGTCCTGGACCATCCCGAACACCTTCTCGAACTCCTCTTCCGGCAGGTCGGTCAGGTTCGTGTCGCCAATCATACGCAGCTCGATGTGGTCCCAGCCGAGTTCCTTGTGTGCCTGGATCTGTTTCTCGATATCACGCCCTGCCTCGTCGGCAATTCCCGAGTAAATCATCATCTGCTCCAATCTGTGGTATTTTTCGCCTTCCGGTCTTTCCAGACCGTCCTACCGCACACGGTGCATTTTGGTGAAGTTGGTCGCTCCCGTCAAGGGCCCCGCGCCGCCGACGATAACGACGACGTCGTCTTTTTCGGCCAGTCCGGACTCCTTGAGCCGCTCGTCGGCCCGTTCCACCAGTTCATCGGCGTCGTGTACCTCCTCGAGCATCAGCGGGATGATGCCCCACCGCAGGCGCAGCCGTCGCCGGACCTCCTCGGTTGTGGTGAATGCGATGATCCGGGTCGCCGGGCGGTGCTGGGCAACCAGCCGGGCGGTCTGGCCGGTCATCGTGAACACGACGACGGCGGTCGCGTTGAGTTTGTCGGCGGCCGTACATGCCGCGTCGGCGACCGCCCCTGCGAACGACCCGTCGGGCTCGAGCGGCGGCCGGAAGTGGAATTCGCGCCGGATCGTCTCCGCTTCCCGGGCGATCCGGCCCATCGTCTCGACCGCCCTGGCCGGGCTGGTTCCGACCGATGTCTCGTCGGAGAGCATCACGACGTCCGTCCCGTCGAGGATAGCGTTGGCCACGTCGGCGGCCTCGGCCCGGGTCGGGCTCGGGTTGTTGACCATGCTCTGGAGCATCTCGGTGGCGGTGATGACCAGTTTCCCGGCGGCGTTTGCCTGGGCGATGATCCGCTTCTGTACGCCGGGCACGGCCTCGTGGGATATCTCGACGGCCAGGTCGCCGCGTGCGACCATCACCCCGTCGGCCGCGGCCACGATGTCCTCGATGCGGTCCACCGCCTCGCCCCGCTCGATTTTCGCAATAATCGGGAGGTCGGCGCCCAGGTCGGCCAGCAGACTGCGGAGTTCTTCGATGTCCTGGGGCGAGCGCACAAACGACAGGGCGAGGTAGTCGGCCCCGAACTCGACCGCCAGCCGTGCGTCGTCCCGGTCTTTCTCCGTCAGGGTCGGCGTACTCAGGTCCACCCCGGGCAGGTTGATGCCTTTGCGGGTTTTGACCGTGCCCCCGGCCACCACGCGGCATCGGACTCGCCCCTCCTCGGTCGCGATGACCCGGAGTTCCACCATCCCGCCATCGATCAGGAGCCGATCGCCCGGCTTCACATCCTGAACGAGCCCGGGGTAGGTGGTGGGCAGAGCCGAGCTGTCGTCCTCGCCGCCCGCGATCAGGACCTCGTCGCCGTCGGCCAGTTGCACCGGTTCGTCCAGGTCCCCGATCCGGATGCGAGGGCCCTGCAGGTCGGCGAGCAGGGCGACCGGTGCGTCTTCGGTCTCCTCCCGGACGATCCCGGCCATCCGCCGGTGCCACTCGGGGTCGCCGTGCGATAAATTGAGCCGGAACGCGTCCGCCCCGCGCTCGGCCAGGGTTCGGACCACGTCCCGCTCTTCCGAGGCCGGCCCCAGCGTGGCCAGGACCTTCGCTTTCGCCGCGCGTAACTGTGACCGCATGTTCCGACTCCTTTATCCC
>PUPC01000132.1 GCA_003553185.1 Planctomycetota bacterium
CAAGGTTCGGATTGATATGGCCGCCGGCTCTCAGTCGGGCGGTTCGGGCAGGTCCTGCTCTCCGGGCAGGTGGGTCTCGGCGTGACCGATGGTTCCGGACAGGGCCGTGCTGGTGCCGGATCCGAACAGGACGAGCGATGCCCCGACCTTGATGATGTCCCCGAAAACCAGGTTGTAGTCCGTGATCTTTCTTCCGTTGACCGACGTGCCCGGAGAGCTCTCGAGATCACGGACCCGGTAGCCCTGTTCGAACGGTTCGATGACGGCGTGGATGTGTGAGACGTGCTCGTCGGTCATTTGCAGACCGCAGTCGGTCGACCGACCGATGGTCACCGGTTGGTCGTCAACCAGTACGGTCTTGCCCTGATCAGCACCGACAATCACCCGGAGCAGCGGCATGCCAACCTCGCAAGCTCCTGTCAGAAATGTAAGAACGACAGGCCATTGTAGAACCGGACATGTGGTGTGTCAACAACCGAGATGCAGTGGAACTGAGTGGTGGGACTCTCATCCCTTTTTCATGCAACAGCTTTTGTATTTCTTGCCACTGCCACAAGGGCAGGGATCATTCCGTCCGGGCTCGTCGGCAGCCCGCACCGGTCGCCTCACGCCGCGCGATTTGCCCCCCGCTCCGGCGGCCTGTTTCTCGGCTTCCGCCTGTTCGTAGGCGCTCACCGAACTGTGGACGAGGTTGAGGTCTTCTTCCTCCTCTTCGACTTCGGTGCCCAGTTCGACCCGCACCTTGAGCAGCATGTCGCTGACCTCCTCATGGATGCTGTCGACCATCGCCTCGAACGCCTCGTAGCCCTCCTTCTTGTAGGCGATCTTGGGGTCGATCTGGGCGTAGCCGCGCATCCCGATCCCGCTCTTGAGATGGTCCATCAACTCCAGGTGGTCCTTCCAGCGGGAGTCGATCGCCTGGAGGATCAGGACGCGAGCCGCCCAATGGAGCTGCCTTCTCCCCATCTCGCGGGTTCGCTTTTCGAGGGCGACGAACGCCCGTTCTTCGATCAGGTCGCGGACTTGCGTCGCTGGCAGCTTGCTCAGCTCGAACGGGTCCACGCCGAGTCCGAACTTGCGGTTGATCTTATCGCCGAGCCCGGCGAAGTTACGGCCCTCGTCGTTCAGGTCGGAATGCAGGAAGATCCCGCCGACGTGCCGGGCCGCGTCCACAGCCACCGCCTGCGGGGAGCGTTCCTTGTATCCGGCCATGGCCGCCTCAACAAATACATCGAGGATGTCGGCGTTCACCGATTCCAGGAGTTCGTAGACATCGAGGTATCCGTCGAGGTCCGAATGCTTGAGCCAATCTTGGAAGGCCTCGGCGTACCACGTGTCGGGCAGGGTCTGCGGTGGGAGGAAGCAGTCGATGGCGGCGGCAATCACGTCTGTGACGATTCTCGACGGCTGCTTGCGGGCCAGCGATTTCTGTGCCCGCTCGCACACCAGATGAGTAAGTGTTCGCTCGTCGATATCCATCGTCTCCTGCATTTGTGCGGCGGGCACCGAGATATGCAGTTTCGAGTTGACCCACCGTGCGAGCGGTTCGAGAGCGATCTCCTCGGTCCCTACGGAGGTGGCAAAGTAGGCGGCCATCGCATCGGCGATCAGCCGATCGATCACTTCGGGCTGGTCCCATCCTTCCGCCTCGACCTCCTTGGTCAAGTGCTCGATGAGAGTCTCCTTCGCCTCGCTTCGTTTGCTATCCACCTTCTTGGAGAGGGCACTGTCGAGCTTGATGGGCGAGGAAGCAAAGCTGAACCGGCCGCGCGACCACGCCGCAAGATGTTCGTAAGAGGGGTCCTCCGCAAACGCTTCGCTTGTGAGGAACTCTTCCACCGAAGACCGAACACAGCGCCTGGCGAAGCCCAGGGCGTCTTCCTCGGGCAACTCGAGCACCTGGCTGCCGAAAAGCACAGGGAGTTCCTGCCGGGTGAGAGCGAGCCACTGCTCTTTGGTGATGTGCAGACCGAGCCGTTCCGCCCAGTTGACCAGCGGCTCGAAGTTGCGTTCCTCCGGGGCGTCCTCGGCAGTGAGATAGAGGCCGACCGAGCTGTCGATCACCTCGTGCAGCATTCGGGCGATGATTTCGTCCAGGCCGCTGCAATAGATGTTCGGAGCTTTGCTCTCATCGATCGCGTGGGCAACCTTCTCGATCATGTCTTCGCCGGGGAGTTTGCTCAACTCGAACCCGTCGATCCGTATTCCGAAGTCATCTCGGAGGCGGCGTGCCAGGCCGTCGAAATCTCTGCCATTCGGCTTAAGCGTCTCGGTAACCGCGTTGAAGATGGCGGGATAGTGCCAGTAGAGGGCGACTCCTTCCGGCTCGTCCAGTTGCTCTGCTTTGCTTGCCGCGAGTTCATCAGCCACCTGGTTGGCGGCCTCATCGGCGATCTCCTCGAATTCGGTCGGTGAAATCCGAACGCCGAACCGACACTCGACCCATAACGAAAGGCGCATCGCCGACGGGCGGCGACGAAAGAACTCGGAATCGACGTAAAGCCGGACGGTACGGGTAACCAGTGTGTCGATGACCTGACCGGCCGGCATCTCGCCGAGCCCTTCGGTCAGTCGCTCGGCCACCAGGGGTTCGATCTTCTCCGGTCGCCCCAACAGCCCGGGCCATTCGGCGCCGTCCACCCGGCAGGGCAGGTCACCAATCCATTCCTTGAAGGTGTCGTAGTCCCACGAGTCAGCCCTCAGGACCGGCAGATCTGCATGAAGGCCGCGACGGGCCCAGTCACGTACCAAGTCCTTCGTTTCGGCCGGTTCGACCGCTTCTGAGAGCTTTGCGATCAGCAGTTGGGCGAACAGGTCGTCCCAGTCAACCCGGCTGTCGAAACCGAGCCGCTTGAACCCTGTTCGTTGTTCTTCGCGGGTGCCGCGGCGGGCATTTTTCAGGGGACCGACGACCTCGGTTACGGCCTGTTTTGCCCGTGCCTCGATCTCCTCCGGTTTAGGTCGTCCGTTTGCTGCGGCTTGTTCGGCGGCGTTTTCGCTGAATATTCGCAGTGTCCCGGCCCGCCATACATCGGGCTCGACAGCGACGCCTGCCGCTGCCCGGACGGCCGACGCCGCCGGCTGGAACGAGCGCTCGAGTTCTATTTCCTCGCCCCGCAGCCACTCGGGGTCGATGAAATCGTTAATGACCTCGCGGGCAATCTCGTCGGCTGGCCGTTCACGGAACGCCTCAAGTACTGCCTGCCGCTCGCTGTACACCAATTTCCGCTGCTCGTTCATCACTTCGTCATATTCGAGGACCTGCTTTCTGTAATTGAAGTTCTGCTCCTCGACTTTCTTCTGGGCCCGCTCGATTGCCCGGCTGACCATACCCGACTCGATCTCCTGGCCGTCGCTCAGCCCGGTTTTCTGCATAAACCCGCGGACCCAGTCGCCCATAAAGATCCGCATCAGGTCGTCTTCAAGGGAGAGGAAGAAGCGGGATGAGCCGGGATCGCCCTGTCGGCCCGCCCGACCGCGAAGCTGGTTGTCGATCCGGCGGGACTCATGGCGCTCTGTCCCGACGATGTGCAGCCCGCCGAGTTCGACGATGTTCTTATGATCGGCCTCGGCCTGGTCTTCCAGTTCGCTCAGACGTGCGAGCAGCTTGGCCCCGAGTTCCGGTTCGAGATCGATGCCCAATTGGCCGGCGATGCGGTGTATGTTTTCACCCGGCTGCAGATTCGGGTCCCACACCGCCCGTTCGCCCGGAGGAAGGCCCGGCAAGACGATCTGGGCGGGTTCGTCCGGCGGCGATTCTGTGAACCGTTTGGCATATCGGAAGACGTTTATCAGGTCGCGCGATTCGGTTTCCGTGCGATGATGCCGGACCTCGAGTTCCCCCTGAAGAGCGAGGGTCGGATTGCCGCCGAGCACGATGTCGGTACCTCGCCCGGCCATGTTGGTGGCGATGGTGACGGCACCGGGTTCGCCCGCCTGGGCGACGACCAGCGACTCTTTCTTGTGGTATTTTGCGTTGAGGACATCGTGCTTGATGCCCCGACGCTTGAGCCGTTCGGACAGCATCTCGGAGCGCTCGACGGAGATGGTTCCGACCAGCACCGGTCGGCCAAGCTGATGAATCCGAGCGATCTCCTCGATGATCGCCTCGACCTTCTCCTTGTCGGTCGCGTAGATGATGTCGGGGTGGTTCTGTCGGCGCAGTGGCCTGTTGGGCGGGATCGGGATGACCTCAAGGTCGTAGATCTTGTTGAACTCGCCCGCCTCGGTCATCGCCGTCCCGGTCATGCCGGAGAGCTTGTTGTAGAGCCGGAAGAAGTTCTGGAAGGTAATCGTGGCCAGTGTCTGGTTTTCTTCCTGAACCTGCAGGTTTTCCTTGGCCTCCACCGCCTGGTGCAGCCCGTCACTCCACCGGCGTCCCGGCATCAGCCGGCCGGTGAACTGATCGACGATGATGACCTGCCCCTCGCGAACCACATACTCCTTGTCCCGTTGATAGAGTTCCTTGGCCTTCAGGGCGTTGTCCATGAAATGCGGCCACTCGATGTTCTTGCCGGTATAGAAGTCGGTAACACCGCACAGCTTCTGTGCGGTCAAAATTCCTTCCTCGGTGAGGACCACGGAGCGCTCTTTTTCCTTGACCTCGTAGTGGTCGCCCTTGCGAAGCCGTTGTGCGGCCCGGTTGGCCACGTAGTATTTGTCCGTCGCCCCTTCGCCGGCTCCCGATATGATTAGCGGTGTGCGTGCTTCGTCGATGAGAACGCTGTCCACCTCGTCGATAATCGCGTAGTGCAACTCGCGCTGGGCTTGGTCCTCCGCCCTCAGTTTCATGTTGTCCCGAAGGTAATCGAAGCCGAACTCGTTGTTGGTGCCGTACACGATGTCGCACGCATAGACCGGGCCGCGTTCACGCGGGTCCATATCGGACTGGATGGCTCCGACCGACAGGCCGAGGAACTCGTAGACCGGGCTCATCCAGGCCGCATCGCGCCGGGCGAGATAGTCGTTGACCGTAACCACGTGCACGCTCTTTCCGGTGAGTGCGTTCAGGTATGCGGGAAGCGTGGCGACCAGCGTCTTGCCTTCGCCGGTGATCATCTCGGCGATCATACCGCGGTGGAGAACAATGCCGCCGAGGAGCTGGACATCATAGTGGCGCTTCGGATAGGGGTGGCCCTCGACCCGTCGTGCGGCTTCGCGGACCACGGCGAACGCCTCGACCAGAAGGTCATCGAGTGTCTCGCCGTCGGCATACCGATTGCGAAACTCGCCCGTCTTGGACGCCAACTGCTCGTCCGACAGCTCCATTAACTCCGGTTCGAGGGCATTGATGGCGTCGATGGTTGGCTGCATCTTGGCGAGGGTTCGTTCGACGGCGGTGCCGCCGAGGACGAGTCGGAACACCGAGTCGAGAAAACGGCCGAAGTAGTTCGGCACCGTCTCCGCCAGGGAACGAAGCTTCTCTAATAAGGAACTGTGCGGTATTCCTGTCGGCATCTCACTCATATCGACAATAACCTCGATTCCGAAGCGGCATCCGAGAAAGCAGCCGCAGGTGTTCTTCGGTTGAAACTCGTTTCGTATTGCGCTGCGTCCCGCTTCTCGAGCCGGGAAGCCGCGTCATAACAACATTTTGCTCGGGCTGGATGATCGGTTCGACGATGATGAACCGGCAACGCCACACATAGCCCTCATATCGCCCTAAACAGGCGAATTCGTCACCAAAATTAGCATTTTATATGATATCAGAACCCCGCAGATCGATCAAACCGAGTTAATGCATGCCGGATTGCAAGGACAGGGCGGTGCGACGGGCCGTGTCAGTTCGATTATCGGCAGGCAGGGGCCGGCGATCACGAGGCGGTCGGCGAGTTCTTTGAACCGGCTGGCAATGGGGACCCTGTTTTCGAGCGAGTGATGGATGCGGCGGTTTATCCGCCCGTCCACCGCAGCACGGTCGAACCCCAGGCGAGCCCTCCGCCGAACGCGACGAGCACCACCAGGTCGCCTCGTTGGATCAGGCCCTTGCGGTTCGCTTCGTCGAGGGTGATGGCTACGGACGCCCCCGATGTGTTGCCGTAGCGGTCGAGGGTCGTGTAGGTCTTTGACATAGGAATGCCGAGGGCGTCCATCCCGAACTTGATGATGTTGATGTTCGCCTGGTGTGCGACGAGGAAGTCGATATCGTCCACGGTCAAGTTCGCCCGTTCGAGTGCGGTCCGCACCGCTCGCGGGAACGCTCGAGTGGCAAACTCCCAGACGTGTTTCGGCTTCATCTGGAAGTAGTGCAGGCCGTGCTGCACCGTTTCGATGCTGGCGGGCATCCGCGTACCCCCGGCCGGTGCGGTTATCGTCTCGTACCCGGTCCCGTCGGTCTGCACGTATGAGGTGAGGATGCCGTGTTCGCCGGCCGATGCTCGGCCGAGCACCATCGCTCCGGCCCCGTCGCCGAAATAGATGCACGAGTTGCGATCGGTAAAATCGAGCATCCGGGAATAGACCTCCGAGCCGATAACTAGGGCGGACTCGGCCGAACCGTCCTCGATGTACCGGCGGACGATATCAATGGCGTAGACCGTCCCCGTGCACATCACGGGCAGATCGAAGGCCATGGCGTTCGGGGCGCCGAGTTCCCCCTGGACGATACACGCGGTGCCGGGAAAGATGCGGTCCGGGACCGTGGTGGCCAGGACGATCATATCGAGTTCCTCGGCGCGAACGTCCGCCACGTCGAGCGCCCGCCGGGCGGCCTGGATGGCGAGGTCCGACGTCGCCTCATCGTCGGCCGCGAACCGCCGCTCGGCCACGCCGACCCGCTTGCGAATCCACTCGTCGCTGCTGTTGATATTCGCGATCGAGATCACGTCGTTGTTGGTAAGTACCCGCGCGGGGAGATAGGACCCGGTGCCCAGGATCGTCGCGGCATATCGTTTGCCCGCCCCGGTTTCTTTCGACGGGCCGGCTGTAGGTTCGGCCGATTCGACGAATCGTCGGACATCCTCCTCACGGATCACTCCCTGCTGTTTCACCTGATCGAGTTCGACACCGAGTTCGGCTGCCAGACGGCGGGCTTTCAGTGTCGCCCGCGCCCGCGGTGGCCGGGCCTCCTCGGGCGAAGCGGTCGATTTCGGAGCTGCCATGTCCTCTGGTTCCGGCAGGGGCGAGTCGGGCCGTTCGGTGACAAACCCGAGCGCCTGGCCAACCGCGCACTCCTGGCCCGGCTGTATCCGGTGCCGGAGGAAGCCCGCGGCTCCGGCTTCCAAATCGACGGCGGCCTTGTTGGTCTCGACAGTGCAGACGACATCGTCCGGGCCGACCTTCTCTCCGTCATCGATGGCCCATCCCACCACGATGGCGGTATCTTCGTTCACGTTCAGGCGGGGCAGGTGTATGGCGTGAATTTGCGCGTCTGGTCGTTGTTTGTTGCTCATTGCAGCATCACTTTCTCGACAGCTCCTCTGACGGTTTCCACGCCGGGCAGGACGTGGTCTTCGAGTGGCCGGGCGGTGGGCAGCGGCAGGTCCCGCCCGGTAACACGGACAGGTCTGGCCACAAGCCGGTCGCCCCATCGTTCTACGACGCGTGCCACCACCTCTGCCGCCCAGCCCCAGGACCGAGGGCCTTCTTCAGCCACGATAAGCCGACCGGTCCGGGCAACGGACTCGCCGATCAGGGCGGTGTCCAGCGGGGCGATTTCCGATGGGGCTAGAATCTCGCAGGCCACCTCGTCCTCGTTGAACGTGGCTGTCATCGCCTCCTCGACGATCGGGAGCATCGGACCGTAGGTCACCACGGTTACGTTCGGCTGCTCGCCCGCCGCGTTATTGAGGACGGCAGCCGGATATGGCGGATGAGTGTGGGCGATGTCGTAGTGCTCGCTGACCGTGGCCTGCTCCGCGGCATAGAGCAGTTTGCCCTCGATAAAAACCACCGGGTTGGGGTCGTCGATCGCCGCCCCGATCAGTGCCGCTGCATCGTGGCGAGGCGTGGGGGCGACGATACGGAGCCCGGGGGTGGAGAGCAGCATCCGCTCCAACGACTGGCTGTGGGTGGGACCGTAGCCGCGCCGCCCGCCCATCGGCGCCCGGACGACCAGGGGGACGGAGACGGCCCCGTTGTACATCCAACTGAACTTGGCGGCGTGGTTGATGAGCTGGTCGGCGGCGAGGGCGATGAAATCGCCGAACATCATCTCGACGACGGGTCGCAGGCCGCGAAGAGCCATCCCGGTCGTCACGGCCACCGTCCCCGCCTCGCTGATCGGGACATTGATCAGGCGGCCGGGAAATTCCGAGGACAGGCCGCGGGTGATCCGAAACGCACCGCCGTACGGGTCGCAGATGTCTTCTCCGAGGAGATACACCGTGGGATCGTCGGCCAGCTTTTTTCGGAGCCCGGCTGCAATCGCCCGCCCGACGGTCAGCTTTTCCATAATCCCTTCCCGATATCGCCCAAGTCCTGGACCGGTGCCTTCCTGGCAGCGGCGATGGCCCGCTCGATCCGCGCCTGGCAACGCCCTTCGATCTCCCGCCGGTCGGCCCCGTCGAGAGCTCCGGCCAGCAGAGCGAGCGGATCGCGTTTCCGCCACTCATCTTCCTCTTCCCGGGTCCGGTAAGCCCGTTCGTCGTTGATGCTGTGGCCGCAGAATCGGTAGGTCCGCAGTTCGAGCAGATAGGGGCGGCAGTTCTCGCGCACGTACTCGACGGCTTTCTCGGACGCTTCGATGATCTCGAACACATCTTCGGACTCGACGGTCGCCGACTCGATGCCCAGGGCATCTGCCCTCGGGACGATTCCGCCGGCCAGCGTATCCCGCACGTGGGTGCTCATCGCATAGAGGTTGTTTTCTAGCGCATAGAGGATCGGGGCGTTCCACAGAGAGGCCATGTTCATCGCCTCGTGCAGGATTCCCTGGGCGAGTGCCCCGTCACCGATGAACGAACACACGATATTGCCGGACTCTTGCTGCTTCTCGGCCAGTGCCATACCGGTCCCCACCGCACCCATTCCGCCGGTGATCCCGTTTGTGTAGAAGTTCTCGGCATAGAGGTGCTGGGAGCCGCCACGCCCGGCACACACCCCGGTTGCCCGGCCCATGATCTCGGCCATCAGGCCTTTGACATCGCCTGTCCATGCGAGGAAATGCCCATGACCACGGTGGGTACTGGTCACCACGTCGGTCGGTTCCAGCGCGGTCACCACGCCGACCGCTGTGGCTTCCTGACCGATGCAGGGGTGGGTGGTCCCGAACAGTTCTCCCCGGGTAAACAGTTCGGCGATGCGTTCCTCGAAGGCGCGGATGAGGTACATCTGTTCGTAGATGTCGAGCTTAGCGCATGTGGCCACAAGCCGCTCCAGAGCCGCCGGGTGCATTCGATTCAGATTATGATTCTATGCCCGCTTCGGTTCTATTGCAAGCACAGCGGTTCCGAGGTCGCCGTCCGGCACGCTTCCGATAGGAAATATGACCGGAATGGCTGGGGCTGAAGTCGTTTTGCGGGTGGGGCAGGGGGGTCAGACAATCGTTGAGTCGTCATCGCCTGCGGACTCGCCGGGCTCCTTGCCGACGTGTTCGAGCACCTCGTCCTCGACAAAGATCGGTGCTTCGAGGCGGACGGCGAGTGCCACAGCATCGGACGGGCGGGAGTCGACCTCGACGACGCTCCCGTTCACCTGGAGGATGAGCTTTGCGTAGAAGGTGTTGTTCCGCAGGCCGCTGACGATAATGCGGTCGAGCCGGGCGCCCAGTTCGGTGATGACGTTTGAGAGGAGGTCGTGGGTCAAAGGCCTCCGGGTGGGGATGTCGCGGACCTTACGGTCGATGGCGGCGGCCTCCACGATCCCGATCAGGATGGGGAATATCCGGGTGCCTTGTTTTTCGCGGAGCCAGATCACCTGATAGTCGCTCGTCTCGGTGATCAGGATTCTCGCCAGTTCCATTTCGACCATTGGTTTTCCCCAATTGGATTGTTCGTTACCGCCTATCTGCCATTCTAATTTCCGGGGCGCCAATGTCAACTTGTTCGTCTGCAGATATTCTTTGTTTGAAGGATTCCGGCGTTCCCTGGCAGTACGACGGACAACTCATTTCAGTGCCGTCGTGATCGCCAGCTTGTTCGCACCGTCAACAAACAGGATCGGTTCGCCTTCGCGAGCCCAGCGCGATACCAGGCCCGTTGCGTTGGAACAGGCGATCAGCCCGGTCCCATCAAGCGTGGAAGAGGGAAGGGCGGTCGTCACGTAAAGACCGGTAAGGCGCAACAGCATCTCGTGGAACAGGACGGCCTTGTGGCCGAACATGACATATTTCGCCCGGACGGTCCTTGCATAGGAGGCGGCATCGCCTTTCAGCGGAGCGAAAAAGTTCTCGGCCGTCCGCTCGGACGCCGCCACGCCGTTGCGGCATTCGGCCAGCCACAACACCTCGGCCCCGTCGGCCACACACTCCTTCGTCAACTCCAGCGAGCGCTGGGCGGTATAGAGTGTCTCGTCGTGCGGATATCCCCCGCAACTGATGACCGCCCTGCGATACGGTCGGTCCACGGCCACGGTCAAAGCGGCGTCTACCTGTCGTATCCCCTCTGCCACCACTTGCTCCAGGGGGCCGAACCGGGCCCAACGGGTGTTTCCGTCATCGCCGACCGACGCCAGGGCAAAGACAGGTCGTTTGTCCGCCACAATCCGGGCGGCCTCCAACTGATTGCGAGCGACCGGATTGTCCCGGCGGGATGGGTCCGGGTGCAGCGGATGCCGGCAGGCGGCAGCCCCGGGCTGAAGAGTCAAAGCGTGGTCCTGCTCGACGGTTTCGTATCGGGCCAGACCGGGGAGGAGGAACTTGGCGGGGTTCGAGTATCCGGCGAAGTAATGCGGCTTCATCTCCGACACGATGCAGATGACGTCGGCCGACTCGATCCATCGATTGAGTACGACCGAAACGTCGAAGCTCGTCCGGTCCAGGTCAACCGACGGGCTCGACCGGCAGTCGTGGGCCCCGGCATCCACCAGCGGGAGCCGCTCCCGGCTGCACACATCCTCGACCATCTTCAGGATGTGACAGTTGTCGGGGGTGTCCGCCCGGTGTGTCCCGGTGGAGATCAGGACTCTTATCGACCGGGCCGCTCGAAGCACCTGTGCCAATGCAGACAGTCCGGCCCGGTTCGGCTGATCGCGAGTGCCGTCGGCCAGGAGCACCAGCACGTCCTTCCCGGCAAAACCAGCATCGGCCTCTGCACTTGCCCGTTCAACAGCTTTTGCCAGGGACAATCGAGCGGGCTCCCCCTTGTCCAGTCGCGGCGGACGGACGACCTGTCCCACACACTCGTCTGGGACGTCAAACGCTATCCGTCCGTCGCCATAGCCAAGCGAAATCCGCATCTCTCTGCCTCTCGCCCCGTAATCCTGAACTTCTATTCTACGACAAACTCGCAACCTTTGCAGTCAATCGTTGGTCGGAAGAAAACAGACCGGGGAAACCAGAAGGCGGAAGAAACTCGGTGATTCGTCCTTGACATCCCTTCGTGGTTGGGTCTACACTAGCCCGAAGAAAAATATACAGCGAACCAGCATCCATTATCCACCCGTCTGGTAATCAACCACGTGACTCGTTTTATTCCGGCGGCCACCTGTTGCCTGTATCTGTGTTTCTTCGTCGGCTGCGCACCGACGATGCCGTCAACCCGCTTCGACGGCGAGTTGGTAACGCTCAATGCCGATGTTCCGCCCGCCGACGGTCGCCGCCTGACGGAGTTTGCCGACTCCTTTCTCGTGGAGGTGAGCCGAAAGCTCGACGCCGAACCACCCGCGCCCTCCGTGTACGTGTTTGGCCGACGGCGGGACCTCCGCCGGTTCCTCCGCCGTGAATCCCCCGCCTTCGCCAAGCGAACGGGTGCCTGTTTTGTGTCCGAAGACGGGGACGTCATCATCGCTCTCCGGGCATCTCGGAACGGGCAGCCAGCCCTCGACTCACTTCGGCATGAATTGACCCACGCGGTGGTCGCTGCTAATTTCGCGCGCCCGATGCCGTGGCTGGACGAAGGCCTGGCCCAGTGCCTGGAGGAGGGGATGCCGCCCGGGGAACCGGCAGAGGTGCTCGATGAGCTCGCCGCTATGGACGACATCGAGGACCGCATCCTCCGGGTCGTGTCGATTACCGAACACGCCGATCTGACCGCGACCGACTATCGAGTGGCGTGGGGCTTGACGTGGTTTCTTATCCAGGATGGCGGGTATGGATGGCAGGCGATTCGGCGCTGTCTTGAACCGCCGGAGTTCGGAGAGACGCCGGCGCAGCGATTGGCTCGGGGGCTCGGTCTCGGACCGGAACCGATCGCCCGCAGTTTCAAGATTTTCCTGGAGCGCCGCAACGAACGCTCGTTGGGCGATTAACCCGCCGTCCCCCGGTCTTCTGTCGGCCCTTGCCCGCGATATGTCGTTGCGACGACCGGGCCTACCAGAGTCCGCCTCAGTCGTACAACTCGGGCCAGGCCGCGCGTTCTTCGTCCTCGGGGAACCGAGTGAGCACATCCATCTCGACCACGGCGTTTTCGCTGGGCGGAGCTTCGTAGCGTTCGACGTTCTGGCGGACCGCGCGGAGTGCGTCACCGGGTTCAAGTGCCGACGTTGAGGGGATGACGGCGAGAGCGAAGAAGGTGAAGTCCGGGCGTGAAAAGGCAAAGCTGGTGATACGCCCGATCGGAACGCTGTCCTGGTCGATGACCGCGTGCCCCGGTCGAACGCTTCGCCGCCCCTGCCCGCGTACCCTGATAACCTTCTGGTTCGCACTGCTTACGCGGTCGATGTACGCCCGTCGTCCGATGAAAAACGGGACGTGGAACCTGGCGATGAAACCGTAGCCCGCCTCGGTGATCGAGAGGCGGCACGGCCCCTCGAGCTCGTGCCCGAACAGCGGAAATCCCGCCTCGGTCCGTGTCGAATCGCGTGCGCCCAATCCCGCCGGGCGCACGCCGAGCGGCTCACCGGCCGCGAGCAAGGCGTCCCAGAGTTCGACGCAACGTGCCGGATGCACATAAAGCTCGAACCCGACCTCTTCGCCGGTGTAGCCGGTGGCCGCGAGCAAGCACTCGATCCCGGCCAGCCAGACCCGGATGAACCGATTCTGCTCCAGGCGCGGGATGGCGAACCGATCTTTGGCATCCGCGGCGAGCCGACAGAGCACTGCGGCCGACTTCGGACCTTGCAGGGCGAGTCCGACGAGCCCATCCTCGCGCAGATTACGGA
Organism: Planctomycetota bacterium; assembly: GCA_003553185.1. Taxonomy (GTDB): domain Bacteria; phylum Planctomycetota; class PUPC01; order PUPC01; family PUPC01; genus PUPC01. The sequence goes on from PUPC01000132.1 coordinate 13,198, forward strand.
TTTCGACGGGGGCTTCGATCTGCCTGGCGGGCAGCTCGCCGTCGATGGCCACCTCCCGCGAGTTGACCGCGTTCATCCAGTCCCAGTCCCGCTCGGCATTCGCGGCGTTTGCGACGAGCACAAAACGGTCGCGCTCCAACCGGTATATGTACAGGTCATCGATGGCGGTTCCGTCGGGATCAAGCATGTAGGTGTATTGGGCATGACCGGGTTCAATACGCGAGACGCAGTTGGCGAGCACCGTGTCGAGGAAGCCGACGGCGTTCCGGCCGCGGATCTCGAACAGACTCATATGCGATATGTCGAACAGCCCGGCGGCGGTTCGGACCGCCGCGTGCTCGGCGAACACGCCGTCCGGATACTGCACGGGCATCTCCCACCCGGCGAACGGGGCCATCTTTGCGCCGAGGTCCTTGTGGGCCTGGTTCAGGAGTGTGCGGCGGACGGGCCTATCGGCCTCCTTGTATTCATAGGCCGGCTTCGGATCCGGTTGTGCCCGGGCGTACTCAGCGGTCTGTCCGATGAAATACGGTTTGGTCACATCCGCCGTCGGTTCCGGCAATTGATCCGGCAGGCAGTCCATGAGGCCTTCCGGCAGCGGCTCGATCACCGTCGGACCATCGACCTTGGCGTACAGGTCTTGCTCGTCGAACAACAGATATCCATCCGAGAGTGCGGCCACGTGTTCAACGACCGCACGGCCTTTGTCCTGACTGGTCAGCAATGCGAATTGTTCTTCCCGTCCGCACAGTCCCAGGTTGACGACGGCGACGTCGTCGATGACCGCCCCGTCGCTGCGCAGCATCCTGCCTACCGCCGCTTCGCCGACCTCCAGGCACGCCGTGCGGCAGGTCAGCATTTGGCCCAACGCGAGCGAGACCTTGTCGCCGCGCAGAAGCCAGGCGGCACGGCCCAGATGGACCGGCGGCTCGCAAGAAGAAGCGGGCGTTTTCGGCTCGGGAGGGTAGGGCAGGGCGCTTACGATTTTTCGGACGCGCTCTGCGGCCGCTGGCAGGACGTCCTCCGGGACGCGCCCGCGGCAGCGCTCCTCGCCGGCGGGCACCCAAACCCGGGTGGTGTGGACGTTGCTGAGGACCGTCTTTATGATCGACGCCAGCTCGGCGATCTGCGCACGGTTGATCCCCCGCTGTGTCGCCCAGGGCATACCCAGCCGAATCCCGCTCGCCTTGCCGCCCGTCTCGTCCCCCGGCAGGACGTTCTTGTTGCAGACGATTCCAGCGATCTCGAGCAGCCGGGATGCGATCTCGCCGTCGATCGGGACGGTGGGGTTCGGATGGTCGTCGAAACGCTTCAGGTCAATGAGCAGCAGGTGTGTGTCTGTGCCGCCGTATTCGAGCGTGAACCCCTCGGCTTCGAGTCGTTCGGCGAAGTACGCCGTGTTGTCGAGCACGGTCTGCTGCAGTTCGACGAACCGGTCGCGTTCCTGCTCGATGAGTTCGAACCGTCGGGCGATAGCGGCGATAGAATGCAGGTGCGGGCCGCCCTGCAGCCCGGGGAAAACACCCGCCTTGATCTTTTTGGCCAGCGTGGGATAGGTGGTCAAAATCACGGAGCCACGCGGGCCGAAGAGTGTCTTGTGTGTGGTGAACGTGACCGCGTGAACGTGGGGGAGGGGATTGTTGAGCAGGCCGGCCGCCACCATCCCCGCCAAGTGTGCGATGTCGGCCAGCACGAACGCCCCCACTTCGTCGGCAACAGCTCGCAGTTCCGCCCAGTCGAAGTCCCATGGGTACGACGACGCCCCGCCGATGATCAGGCGCGGCTTATGCTCGCGAGCCAGCTCAGCGATGCGGTTATAATCGAGCCGGCGAGTCTCGGGGTCAATGCCGTAAGGGACCACGTTAAATGTTTTGCCTGAGTAGTTGAATTCGCTGCCGTGTGTCAGGTGCCCGCCGTGCGCGAGGTCCAGACTGAGTATGGTGTCCCCGTGTTCGAGGACCGCCTCATAGACGGCGGTATTCGCGGGCGAGCCGGAAAGTGCCTGGACGCAGACGTGGATGCCCTCGGGGGGCGGACTGCCCTCGAGTTTTGCGAAACACTCGGCGATGAACTTGTGCGCGAGCAGTTCGGCTCGATTCGCGTTGACGCAGCCGCGATAGTATCGTCCGTCGGCGAGCCGGGTCTGCCAACTCGCAAACCGAGCGGGGTCAGTCGCGCTGTCCCTCGGGTCGTGTAAAAGCGGGGGCTCCGGCTGCCCCTCGGCGTAGATGTTCGAGAAGGCCGAGGATTCGATCTCGGCGGCCCGCGGGTCGCAGATGCTTTCGGAGGGGATGAGCACCAGTTTCTGCCATTGCCGGCGGCGCTCGGCCTCGACAAGTTCGACGATCTCAGATGGCGGTTGAGGTTGGGACATAGTCGGCTCCGCAGTCAGAGGGGTTTTTACAGCAACGCCAGATCGAGCTCGCGTGCGGCGCCGTACTCGTCGATGCGAGTGACGGGGGCATTTACCGGTGCGCGGCGCAGGGCCTCCGGGTCGGATTCGGCCAGTCGGGCCAGTTCGATCATCGCGTCGCAGAAGGCGTCGAGCGTCTCCTTGCTCTCGGTCTCGGTCGGCTCGATCATCATCGCCTCTTTCACGATGAGCGGGAAATAAACGGTCGGCGGATGGAACCCGCGGTCTATCAGCCCCTTCGCGATATCGAGGGCGGAGACATCGTTCTTCCGAACGGCGGACAGCACGCACTCGTGCATGCATTGTTCGCCGAAAGGGACCTCATAGTAGTCGCGGAGTCGGGCGAGCACATAGTTGGCGTTGAGCACCGCGTGCTCGGCCACCTCGATCAGCCCCTCGCGGCCGAGGGCCAGGATGTATGCATAAGCCCTGACCAGCACGGCGAAATTGCCGTAGAACGGGGCGATATAGCCAATCGTTCGCTTATTGTCATATCGGAGGCGATAGGTGTTGTCCGGCTCCTTCTCGACTGTGGAGATGGGCAGATATTCGACCAGGTGTTCCGCCACGCCGACCGGTCCGGCGCCCGGTCCGCCCCCGCCGTGTGGTGTGCCGAACGTTTTGTGGAGGTTCAGGTGTACCACGTCGAACCCGAGGTCGCCCGGCCGGCTCTTTCCCAGTATCGCATTCAGGTTTGCTCCATCGTAGTACATCAGGCCACCCGCCTCGTGGGTGAGGTCGGCGATCTCTTTCACGTGCGGGTTGAACAGGCCCAGCGTGTTCGGGCAGGTGAGCATCACGGCGGCGACCCGGTCGTCGAGCGCGTCGCGGAACGCATCGAGGCCCATGAAGCCGTTCTCGTCGGAGGGGACCGGCACCACCTTGAATCCGCCGATGGCCGCGCTCGCCGGGTTCGTACCGTGGGCGGAATCGGGCACAATGATGGTGGTCTTCTTGTCGCCGTGGGCACGGTGGAAGGCGGCGATCAGCATGATCCCCGTCAACTCGCCGTGCGAACCGGCCAGCGGCTGCATTGTGAACCGGGCCATACCGGTGATTTCGCAGAGATGTCGTTCGAGCTCGTGGATGACTCGCAGTGCCCCCTGGGTGAGCGTCTCGCCGCCGGGAAGCTGGGGGAGCAGGGGATGTAATTCGCGAAAGCCGTCATAGTCCCCGACCGCCTCGGCCATCTTGGGGTTGTATTTCATCGTGCAGGACCCGAGGGGGTAGAACCCGCAATCGACTCCGAAGTTTCGGCGCGACAGCTCGGTGAAATGTCGGACGACCTCGAGCTCCGAGACCTCGGGCAGGGCGGCATCCTCGGAGCGGATCAGCGAGTTGGGAAGGTCGTGTTCCACGGGCACGTCGCATTCGGGTACGCTCGCCCCGGTACGCCCCGGTGCCCCTTTTTCGAAGATGAGTTTCACAGTGCGGCCTCCAGTTCGTCGGCCAGTTTGTCAATCTCCGCCCTGGTCCGCTTCTCGGTCACGGCGACCAGCAGGCAGTCGCGCAACGAGGGAAAATAAGCACCGAGCGGAAAGCCCGCCGCAATTCCATGCTTGAGCAGCGGGGCGACCACCTCGGCCGTGTCATCCACGGGCAGTCGCACGGCGAACTCGTTGAACGTGGGGGCATCCGACAGCAGCTCGACTCCGGGAATTCCCGTGAGGCGTCGCCGGGCATACCGGGCGGTCGCCGCACAGGTCGTCGCCACCTGTTTCAGGCCGTGTTTGCCGAGGAGCGACAGGTAGATCACGGCCCGGAGGGCGCAGAGGGCTTCGTTCGAGCAGATGTTTGAGGTGGCCTTCTCGCGGCGAATATGCTGCTCGCGGGCCTGGAGCGTCATTACGAACCCACGGCGGCCCTCCGTATCTCGAGCCGCGCCGATGATCCTGCCCGGCATCTTCCGCACGTGCTTCTTTTTCGCCGCCATAAAGCCGAGGTAGGGGCCTCCGAACGAAAGCGGCAGCCCCAAGCTCTGCCCTTCGCCGGTCACGATGTCGAACCCCATTTCGCCGGGCGATTTCAGCAGCCCCAGCGAGATGGGATAAACCGAGGCGACGGCCAGGGCCCCGGAATTGTGCGCCGCCTCGACCAGGTCGGAAAAGTCGTCGACCACGCCGAAGAAATTGGGGTTCTGAAAGATCACGGCGGCGGTCTGATCGTCCAGCGCGTCCAACAGCCGCACGCGGTCGGTCCTGTTGATCGCGGGTTCGATAGTCTCCAGCTCGATGTCGAGTTCGCGCACATACGACTCGATCATCTTTCGGTAGATGGGGCTTACGCACCCGTCGATCACCACTTTGCTCCGGCGGGTGACTCGGGCGGCCATCATCATCGCCTCGTACAGGCCCGTGCCGCCATCGTAGAGCGACGCGTTCGCCACTTCCAGTCCGGTCAGACGGCAGACGGCCGACTGATATTCGTACATCGCCTGGAGGAAACCCTGTGACATTTCGGCCTGGTACGGGGTGTAGGCGGTGTAAAACTCTGACCGGCCGGCGAGGGCATCGACCGCCGACGGGATGAAGTGGTCGTAGAACCCGCCGCCCAGGAACGTGACCACATCGGTCGCGTTCGCGTCGGCGAACTCCCGGAGCCGATTCCGCACGGCCATCTCGGAGCGCCCGGGCGGAAGATCGAAAAACGGCGTGGATCCGTCGGGATCATCCACGTCGGTTCGGAGGGCGGACGGGATAACCGAGAACAGGTCAGCGATGGAGCTGGCACCGATCGTTTCGAGCATCTCCCGACGCTCGGCGTCGGTATGGGGGACATAGGACATGTCGGTCAGGAGCTTTCCGTTTTAAGCAGCGCCCGGTATTGATCCGGCGAGAGCAGTTCAGCGAGGTCCGCATCGGGAACGTCGGCGAGCTTACACAGCCAGCCGTCGTGATAAGGGCTCTCGTTCACACGGTTCGGTTCTTCTTCGAGTAGGGCGTTGACTTCAATCACCGTACCGCTGACAGGGGCATAGATATCGCTCGCCGCCTTGAGCGATTCGACAACGGCGAACTCCTCTCCCTGCACGACATCAGCGTCCACGGCGGGCAGTTCAACGAACGTTACCTCGCCTAGGGCGTCCTGGGCGTAGTCGGTAATCCCGAGCGTTGCTGTGTTGCCATTGACACGAATCCACTCGTGCTCGGCCGTATAAAGAATTTCGTCGGGGACATCCACATCAGTCATTTTCATCCTCCTCCAAAGGGTTATGCCAAGTCTACTCGTCACAGCCGGGACATGTCAAGTCACGGCCTCCGCCAACAAGTGGGTTCTCGTAGCGATATCGATTGGAGGATCCGGCACGAATAACCGGGCTTTTTCGTTCGAATAGGGGCGGCTCTCATGCATCAAACGCGGGCGAGACGCCGGCCCGGGCAAGGTGCCCCAATCACCGCCATTCCCAACGTCCGATAATCATTCTTATGGGAAGTTCGGCCTGGGAATGTCGCAATTCCGCTTGACAAGGTCCCTGGCTCATGGGATAACGGCCACCTGACGGCGGATACCGTTGCCCACATTCATTCCAGGAGGCCACAATGCCTTTCTTCGATTATCCGAAATACGCATTCGATCGTATTGTGGACATGATATATTTGGTCCGCACGTGCCCTGCTTGTCGCGGTGAAGGTTGCGAGAAATGCAATCAGGACGGGCAGGTGTTGACCGAGCTTGGCGCGAAGATCGACGCTTTCATCGAGTATCGCAAACGGAATCGATAATATATTCCGACGTGCGAATGCGGGGGCCGGCCGAAATCGTTCCGGTCAGGGTTGGACTTCGAGTATTTCTGCAACGCTGCTCTGGGCGCTGATGAGCGACCACACGGCCGCTCGAAACACATCGAAGTTGAGCCCCTCGCTGAAGATGCGGTGAGTGAGGTAGAGCGTCTCCTCGTCGGGGACGAAATACAAGCTCACGCCATGTGCTCCGATTGCGTTCATAATCTCGGCGGCGTGGGCGCGGAACTTGAGTTGAATCTCGGGCGACCAGTCGCGCAGAAGGCACACGTCTACCCAGGCGTCTTTTACAAAGCACGCGAACCCGTCGAACCGCGGCGATGCCTCGTCCAGAGAAACGGCAAAATGGACGGCCAGATCATCATTCTCGAAGGCCCCGGTCTGTTGTATCTCTGTTGTTACCAACAGGTTGAGGTAGCCGAGAACACGTTCCATGTTGCGTTCGGATTCAAACAGTTCGCCCCCGGCCCCGTCGGAATCGTCGTTGTCCGGGTCGAACGAGCTGTTTCCGAAATCGTCGGGGAGGTCGTCCAAGTTCTTGTACTCCGCCGGTTGCGGTCAATGAAGGAGGAGTTCGGCCATCTCTTCGATTTGCCGACCGCCGACCGTGATGTGATTGATGTTGATCTGCTTCAATATGTCGATCACCTGTTCAAGATCGAGTCCCCATTCCGACGCCCAGAGTATGACCCCCAAGTTCTCCCAGCCGACGATCAGGCGGTCGGCCACACGGCTGAGCAATACGGGGTTGTGGCCGTGGTTTTGAAGTTTTGCAAAATTATCCCGACCCATCTCGATCCATATTTTCGTTCCGAGGACATGCTCGACCCATCGGGAGCGGAACCACAATCGCCAGAACCGCCTCCGCCAGTGTTCGCTCGATGTCTCCTCGACATCGTAGCTGAGCCGTTCCCAATCCAAGTGTTTTGCGGCGGCATAATCTGCCGCGGCATGATACATCAAACTATGTTCTACGGCCTCTTCTGTGGAAGTCGAACTCATTGTGTGTTTTCCCTGGTCGATTACTCCAGTTCCGGGAACTCTTCGCGCGTCGTTGTCGGCGTCGCTACGATCACGGTAACGAGCCGGTCGAGGTCTCGCACCGGTGAGACGGTCACGTCGTAAACCAGCTGGCCCGGCTCTCGCCGCACCTGCGCGACACGTCCGATGAGCAGGTGTTTCGGGACGGTCCCGTCTCGCCCATCGGTGACGACCTGATCGCCGACCTCCGGCCTTCGCCGGGTGATGTACTTCATCTTCATTGTACCATCCCCCTGCCCCACCACAATCCCCGGTTCGGGTTCTGCGTCGGGTGCTCCGGCTGGGATCAGCAGTCCTGCGAACCGCGAGCCGATGCTGGTGGGCAGCAGGGCGGCACTTACGGTCGGGCCGGTAGCATAGACGGTACCAACGACCGACTGTCCGGCCAGTATGACCATGCGGTCGCGAACGCCGTGCCGCCCTCCCCTGTCGATGAAGACCACGTCGCCGTCGGGTCCCGCACCGCGGGCGATGACCTCGGCCTCGGCGACCGGTGCGGGTTGACACGCATCCAGGGAATCCCGGTGGCGTACGAAGGCGCCTAGCATCTCGAGCCGGCGCTCGTACTCGTGGCGGTAGGCCCGTTCACGGGCGAGATGTTCGATCAGTTCGGCGGCCGGGGGCAGGCCGTTCTGTTCTCCGTTGTTCCGCGCCGGCAGAACCCTTCCGAGGCCCGACGCAACAGTCCTGCTCGCCCGGGCGAGGGTCCGCTGCACAGGGGAAACAGCCGACAGGTATCCCATAGTGGCTGTTGTGCGCCGGCTCGGTGGAAGAAGAAAGCTGCCGATTACGACCGCGGTTCCGAGGAGATAGAGTGTGTATCGGCGGGTTCTAGAAGTCATCGTCGCCGCCCTCGAGCACAGAGGCCATCTTGTCGAGATGGAGCAGGACCTCGCGTGTGCCGCGGGCAACGGAGCCGAGCGGGTCATCGGCGACGGTAACCGACAGGTTGGTGCGTTCCTCGATGACCTTGTCGAGCGAGCGCAGCAGCGACCCGCCGCCGGTCAAGGTGATTCCCAGGTCGACCAAGTCGGCGGCCAGTTCGGGCGGCGTCTTGTCCAGCGTCTGGAGGATGGCCTCGCACATCACTTCGATTGGTTCTTCGAGCGCTTCCCGAATGTCCTCCGATCCCAGTTCCTGTGCACGTGGCAGGCCCGTCCCCAGGTCCCTTCCCTTGACGATTGTTCGGAGTTCGGATTCGAGGGGATATGCGGACCCGACTTCGATTTTGACACGTTCGGCGCTTCGGAATCCGATGTCGAGGTTGAATCGTCGTTTGCAATACTCGATGATGCCGAGGTCCATTTCATCCCCAGCCACACGGATGCTGCTGGAGTTGACAATGCCGCCGAGGGACATGACGGCGACCTCTGTGGTCCCGCCGCCGACATCGACAATCATACTGCCCATCGGTTCGGTGATGGGCAGGCCGGCTCCGATCCCGGCCGCCTTGGGTTCTTCGATCAGATAGACTTTGCGGGCGCCCGCCCTTTGGGCGGAGTTGAACACCGCCCGCTTTTCGACTGGCGTGATTCCGGATGGGATGGCGATGACCACACGGGGCTGGAACAGCCGGTGTCGGTTGTGGACCTTGCGAATGAAATAGCGGAGCATCGCCTCGGTGATGTCGAAGTCTGCGATAACTCCGTCTCTGAGCGGTCGGATGACCTGAATAGACGGTGGGGCTTTATCGGCCATCTCCTTGGCCCGATTTCCCACCGCTTCCCCGTTCATCAGGACGCGATTTGTTCCGCGCGTGACGGCAACCACCGAGGGTTCGGCGAGGATCTCATCTCGACCGGTCACACACACCAACGTGTTGGCGGTGCCGAGGTCTATCCCCATGTCTTTGGAAAACAGCCCGACTATCCAGTCGAGAACCACAGCAGCTCCTGGGATGTATGCGGTTCTGTTTGCCCGGGCCGGATCGGAATCCGGCGCGTCTTCATTCAGTCCCGACCTTCAACAGGCCCTTCATTTTCGTCGATCACCCCCAAGTCGCCCTCGATGAGCGTCGGCTCTTCGGCTCGCACCCGGCGGATTGCGGTCGGGGGTTGAGCTTCGGAGTACGCGTGCCATTGATAGGCGCCGAGGGCGATGCCGGCGATGATGAAACAGAAGGTAGCTATGCTGAGAAGTGAGAAGCCGTTGCCCGTCGTTTGCTGGTCTGCCACCTTGTGTGCCCCTGATTAAAGAACTGGGATGTCCCTTGCCCCGATACCGATAAAATCTTGTCGCCGTTCATCTGCCGTTCAGAACGTGAAGATGGCAGAGTCGCCGATCTCGATGGGCTCCTCTGTGGTCGGTTCCATTATTTCGGCGGCCGACATCCGGTCGTATACTGCCGTCACTTTCACCTTGGCGAGAAATGCGCCGTCCCGATGCACGAGGAACGTATATCCTTCTCGAACCGCCGGATCGCTTTCCGAGCCGACGGTGAGGACGACAAGGCGATTCTCCATGTCGACGTCGCCGACGGTGGCCCGGATTCTGGCAGGCACTTCAACATCTGCGACTGTGCCCAGTGCGGCCCGATGGGCCTCCGGGAAATGCATCCCGACGAACTCACGGTAGCGTTCAAAGTGCCTGGCATCCTCGGTGAGGTTGGCGATCTGGTTCTGGAGGTCGCGCTGGGTCAATTGCAGTTGTCCAATACGCACCTCGAGTCGGAGTTTTGCCCTGTCCCGTTCGCGTACCTTTTGCTCCTGTTCGGCGATGTTTCGCTCACGCTGGGCAATCTGCTCCCGGACGTTCTCTAACTGTTCTCGGACGCTCGCCAGGTCCCGTCTCGACTCGGCGATCTGTTCGTTGGCGCGCTCTTTATCGATCTGGAGCTGCTGCTTGTCGCTTCTCAGTTCCTCGATCATCGCTTGCGCCTGGTCCCGCTCGACCTCGAGTGTGTCCGAGCGACCCTTTGCCTCCGCCAACGAGGTTTGCACCGACTGGAGTTGGTTGTCAAGGAGCTCCCGCTCCGACTGCAGATCGCTGATGTTGCCTTCCAGCTCTGCCCTCGTGTCGACATAACGCTGTCGCCAATGAGTTCGCTGCGCCAACACGGTTCCCGCCACCGCAACAAAAGCCACACTCAAAATAAGATTGACGACAACAAATGCTTTGGTCAGCGTGTTCATCATTTCCTCCTGCCGGCAATTACCAAGTTCTTTGTCCCGGACAAGTACGACCATTATAGACGATGCAGCAATAATATGCTTGCGCGTTCCCGTTGTCAAGCATAAAAACTGACCGACAGCACCCGGCCGTTACCCAGTAGAGTTCTAACATCATATTATAGACGACCGTATCCTGCTCCACAAGCGCAATCACGAGGCATTCATAGCGGGGTTCTTTGCCGTTCGCCGGGCGCCTTTTGCTATGGAAGAATAGAATACGCCGATCAGACACAGGAACCACGCTGCGGTACAGATCGCCCCGAACCATTCTCCCACGGTCAGGTAAGGTGATACTTGCTCGGTTTTTGTGGCCACGCCGTGCAGCACACCGGCCACTTCTCTGTCCCGCCCATCGACAACCAGCCGCTTACGAATACGTCCGGTCGGATCGATGAAGGCCGAGATGCCGGTGTTAGCCGCGCGGATCAGGCCCGCCCGGCACTCGATGGCCCGGAAGACGGCGATGGCCAGATGCTGGTCCATCTCGGTGCTATCCTTGAACCATGCCTCGTTGGTCAGGTTGGCGATGAAATCCATCTCCCCGTGTTCGCGTGCAAAATTGGCGACGACCCGGGGGAACGCATCTTCGTAGCAGATCGTCGGGGCGAATGTCCAGCCGTCGATCTCGAAAAGCTTGGGCGAATCCCCCGGCGTCATATCGTAATGATAGGGGACGATGAAATCGACCGCCCAACCGAACAGCCAGCGCAGTGGCACATACTCGCCGAACGGGACCAGGTGCAGCTTGTCGTAGCGGACTGCGTCCTCGACATCATGGTTCTGCGGAAGCAGGAAGGCGCTGTTGTAGGTAATTGTGGGGTCCTCGGGATACGGGTGACTGTTTGCGCTGATAACCAGCGTGGCCTTGCTCGTCAGGGGGCGGACCCTCTCGATCTGGCGGGCGTATCTTCTGACACGACCGCGAATTCTCAGCCATTGCTCTGTGTGTCGCAGCTCGGGGTTGTCATTGAGCCACTGCCTCAGAAATTCCTGGCGTCGGAAGTCGAAAAAGCCCGGCGGGGCCATGGTCTCTGGCCAGAGGATGAGGTCGGGCGGCGGATCGTGGGCCAAGGCCTCGTCTGTCAGTTCCAGGTAGGTCTCGAACATCTTCTCGACGCTTTCGGTGGTCCATTGTTCCTTCAAACTCTGTGGGATGTTCCCCTGAATCACCGCGACGCGCGGCCCCTCGATTACCTCGACAGTGGCAAGCCGAAAGAAACCGTAAGAGACGGAGCCGGCGAATACCAAGACCACCGCAATCCCGGTCGCCAATGCAGGCCGCCGACGGCTGGGCGCCCTGCCCTTGCCGAAATGAAGGATGGCGTCGGCAACAAGCCCGTTCACCGCTACCAGCAGGAAAGTCACGCCCGGTGCTCCGAAGAAGTCGGCGATCTGTATCACCGGCAACACCCGGTACTGGGTGTGGGCGAACAGCAGCCAGGGAAGCCCGGTGAAAAGAACGCTCCGGAGCCCCTCGAGCCCAGTCCACGTGAGAGGAGCCGAAAGAGCAAATGGGATGCCTCCGCCGTATCCGAGCCGGCGGACCGCCGCGCAAAAGAGGATGAAATAGAGCGAGAGATATATCCCGAGAAGCGCCGGCAAGAACCACATGACATGCCGCAACCAGATGAAGCCGACCGTGCCGTGCACGAATCCGGCGAACCACAGGATGAGCCAGCCCAGCTTTCCGGGCTTTAAGCGGAGCGCGACCAGCAGGGGCACAAGGGCTACCCAGGCAAACACGCTGGCTTCTGTGGGAGGCAGCGCCAGGAGAAGCAGACCGACGGTGGCGGCGGAGGCGATGGCAAGAAAAAGAATATTGCGATTCGACTTATTCGTTTTGTTCTCGGACAACATACGTTCCTGCTAAAACATCTCCTAGTCGTTGGGAACCACGCGTATTCAACAGCACAAACGAACCGCCAAGCCAGCTCAGCGGGATGGCCAGTGTGTCCGCAGCGGCACGGATCGCGTTGCGTAGCAGGGCTTCCGAGGCGCTGGGGTAACCGCCGTTGCGACTGACGACAATTATGCCCATCGCCTGCTTGCCGAAGGTATGCCCGGTCCGCGCCTCGAATATGGAAAAATACAAAAGCTCAAGGGCCGAGAAGCCGATGAGCAGTTCGACCCAGCTCGAAATCCCCGCAAAATTACTCAGCACCGCCAGCACCAAAACGATCAGAATCAGGTCGATCAGGTACGCAGCCACTCGCCGGGGCCACGAGGCGAGGGTGTACTCCAGCCCAGCGATCTCAACCCGCCGGGGCAATGAACGATTCCGAACCAGCGACACAATCAGAACGATCACGCTGATGACCGCAATCGCGACCAGCCACACCAGGTGGTCGACCATCCCCTGCCAGACCGGGTCCGCCATAATGGGCCTTGGTACCGACCAGTCCGCGCCGTCGAACTGTGAGACGAGAATCCTGTGCTCCGTACTTAGAAACAGGTGGGCGGAATCCTCCCACGTGACGGCGACCATCTCAACCGTCTGCTCCACCGGCTCGTTGGTGATCGACTCGATGGTGTGAAAAGGCGGCCATTTCTCGTCTTTTCGGACACGGTAGGCAAGGAGTCTTTTCTCGCGCAGCCGGGCAGGAAGCGAGGTAAAAACGACCATCGGCCGGCCATCGTGTTCGGCGACGGCGAAGCCCAGGGCGTCCCTGGCGGTCGCAATGGTGTCCGGCTCACCAAGGCCGTCCGCTGTTAGTTCGGCGACGTTTAACGCTTTGCTTTCCTGATGGCGGTCGAGAACCCAGAATACCCAGCGAGATTCTGCGGTGAGCAGCGTCCGAACGTCGATGCAGCGGGGCGCGCCCGGGCCGGGCTGATAGAGAGGCCGGCGCTGCCAGTCCGCCCTCAGGAACCTGCTTGAACGAGATGCCGCCCCCTCATCGGCGACCGCGAGCGGAGCAGACGCAAGATGAAGTCCACCGTCTGGACCGGCCCCGAACGCCATGAGCGTCCCGTCTATTACCATTGCCGCCTGCGGCCGCCAGTTGAACCACCAGTCGGCGTGGCCCACGTTCCGAAACGACTGGTCATCCAGCCGCACCACCGACGTTTTGAGAAACATATAAAAATGGCCGTCGTGCCAGATGATCGTACTGTAATCGCCGCGGAGTTCTGCAACACGGCTCCAGGAGCCGTGCTCGTCGCGGCGCCAGGCAGCGACCGTCTGCTCCTCCCCTTTCAACCTCTGGACAAAAAGGTGAAGTGCCTCGTCTGTGGTCACGGCGACCGGCCGGCGGAACCGCTCGAACGGTCCCTGTGCCAGACCGGGCGTGCCGATTGCGAGGAACACAACCGCCGCCAGCACCAAGCGGGAGGTGCGATTTGTGCTGTGATGCTTCAACATTTGCCCTCTGCGATCGCGTGTGCGGCCGCGTAGTTTCCTGTGTGCGAAATCGATATGTGCATACGGCCGATGCCGCGTTCTTCTGCACGCTGCCGGGCACCGCCCGAGAGCCGGACCACCGGTTCGCCCGTGGGACGGAGCTGAACTTCTACATCTCGCCAGCGGACCTGTCCGGTCCAGCCGGTCCCCAGCGCCTTGAACACCGCTTCTTTGACAGCAAACCGGCCGGCTAGATGCTCGATCATCGACTCGGTCGATTCGGCATATTCGATCTCGCCCTCCGTGAACACTCGGCGGAGGAACCGGTCTCCGTGCCGATCGAGCACCTCCTCGATCCGCCTCATCTCAACTATATCGATGCCCGTTCCCACGATTCCCAAGGTATCATTCCTGCCCGGTCCGACTATTATAGATTGTCCCCCAATCGATTTCCAGCACAGGGCCGGCCTATGAAGCCCGGGCAAAGTGCGGGGAGAGGGAGTTGACGTGGCTCATGGCCGTTGCTATCGTCTATACTGCTTGATCCTGGACCCAGTTGCCAAAAGTCTTCGGAGTTCGAGTGTGCTGATTTCATTTGCGATCGCCCTGTTCGCGTCTGCCGTGATCTGTTCGGCGGTCCTGTCGATTGCCGTCCGCCGGCTGGCGGTGAAAGTCGGGCTGATCGACAGGCCGGCCCACCGCAAGATGCATTCCGAACCGACCCCATTGGGCGGCGGGATCGCCATCTTCGCCACGACTGCGGGGATTATTTGTGCCGCACTCCTTTTTTCCATTGTCCAGAACGCGCTGGGGATCAGCCCCTGGCTGCCTAATCTGCTGCACAGCCAGATACCGCTCGTGGTGGCCCGTGCCCCGGTGGCTTTCTATGTGCTCGCCGGGGGAGCCGTCATTTTTGTGCTCGGCCTGGTCGACGACATTCGCGGGTTGCGGCCCTGGCAGCGGCTTGCGGTCCAGGCGGGGGTGGCCGCGGCTCTTTATTTCGCGTCAGAGGACCTTCGGCTGACCGCGTTCGCCGAGTGGCCAGTGCTCCCATTCTGCTACACGGTCTTGTGGATTGTCGGGCTGACCAACGCATTCAACCTTCTTGACAACATGGACGGGTTGAGTGCCGGGGTCGCGATGATTGTCTCGCTGGTTCTTATCGTCATCGCGATTATGACCGAGCAGTACTTCATGGCGGCGACACTGCTGGTCTTTTGCGGGGCGCTGCTCGGATTCCTGGGTTTGAACTTCCCGCCCGCCTCGTTGTTTATGGGTGACGCCGGCAGCATGTTCATCGGATACATGCTGGGAGTTTCGACCATCCTATTCACCTATTTTGTTCCCGGCGAGGGCATCAGCCCGGTATCCGCCCTGCTCACGCCGGTCGTCGTGATGGCAGTCCCTCTCTACGACACCATCTCGGTGGTGCTCATACGTCTGGGCGAGCGGCGGCCGATCATGGTCGCGGACAAAAGCCATTTCTCTCACCGGCTGGTCGACCTGGGCATGACCCCGCGTTCCGCCGTCCTGACGATCTATCTGTTCACCCTCGCGACCGGTCTGCTCGCCCCGCTGCTGCTCAAGGTCAGCCCCGCCTTATCGTGGCTGGTGCTGGCCGACGTCGCTCTGCTGCTGTTTCTCGTATGGCTGCTCGAGCATGCCGGCCGCATTGGTCAGACACAGGAGGGCGAATAGTGACGAGCGACAGGCGCGACGGGAGCACACCCGACCGTTCCGCCGTTTTCTTCTCGCGGGCGCTTCTCTCGACAGGCCTTTTCCTGTTGGTGCTGACACCGATCGCCGTTGTCACTATGGCCGGGACGGGGACGGACGCCGTGCATCTCCTGACTCTGTCTCTGGCGTTCGCCGGGGCGTTCTTTCTTTTCCTACAAATGATTTTCGACTGGCAGCTTCGGGTGCCCTGGGGCTGGCCCGTATTGCTGGCACTGGGCATGCTGGTCATCGGGGTCGCTTCCGGGCTGTTTTCGAGCTGTCCCCAGGCCGCAATCATGACGCTGCTCACTTGGGTCGGCTATCTCGCCGTATTTCTGCTCGGAACACTTATGGGCCGCGGCGACGCCGGCTGGAAGGTCACGCGAGCCATCTGTGCCCTCGCCCTGCCCCTGGCTGTGTACGCGGTGCTGCAATATGGGGTCTTGCTCGATGAACTCGCCGAGATCATCCGCGAGGATAAAAGGGCGGTCCTGACCCAGATGGGATTGGCTGAGCGCGATTACGAGGCGCTGCTGCGGCGTGCCGAGAGTAGGCGTGTGTTTGGCACGTTCGCCCTGCCGACGAGTCTGGCAGCGTTTTTCCTGCTCACGATTCCACCGTCAGTTGCTATGGCCTCGGCTGCTCGAACAAAAAAGGCGCGCTGCCTGTCAGCCGCTGTTGTTGCCTTGGCTGCAATCGGCCTGTTTCTCACGTTTTCCAAGGGCGGCTGGTTGGTCGCGTTGATGGTGCTGCTCCTCTTCTTCGTCGTGCAGGGCCGCGGTTGGTTACGTCGACAATGGAAGGTGTGCGGAATTTTGGTGTTCGCGGCGGCCCTAACATTTGGAGTGTTCTATTCCGTCTCGCCCGGCCTGCGAGGGCGTCTGGGGGCGATGCGACACGAGTTCCGAGCTTCTGCCAGGGTGCGTGTCCAGTATTGGACGGCCGGCCTTTCCATGTGGCGGACCCGGCCGGTTCTTGGCATCGGACCGGGCAACTTCCGGCACCACTATCTTAGCCACAAGCCGGTCGCCGCCGAAGAGGTGCGATACGCTCATAACGATTACGTCCAACTGCTCGCGGAAGGCGGACCGACTGCGGCGGCGGTCTACGGCCTGTTCTGGCTGGCGGTGCTGGCCATTGCGTGGCGGGCGGTAAAAATACGGGCGGGGGAAGCCGCCCCGATTAAAGCGGGCGGGCCCGACCACGGTGAAGATACGAAGCCGTTCCCTGCCCGGTGGCTGGTGCCCGCTGCCGCGCTGTGCGGCATTCTGATGGCCGAAATGCTCGCCCGCCCGATGTCTGTCTCCGCGAGCGATTGGGTGAACCGGTTGGCGTTTCTGGCGTTTGCCGGTCTGTGGGCCGCCGGCTACGCCATCTCCGGCCTGGTATCCGTCGAAAGGCAATCCCGTCGTGCCCTGCAAATCGGCCTTGTGGCGGGACTGCTCGCCTTCGCTCTGCACTCTTTTCTCGATCCGAATCTATACGTCGAGGGCGTTGCGACCGTGGCGTTCGCCCTCGCCGGGGTTGTCGTCGCCCCCAGCTTGCGGCATCGCACGGTACAGCTCCGGGCAACGCAGCGGCTGGTTGTGTTGATCGCCGGAGCGGTAATTTGTCTGGGTATTCTGTTTGTCGTATCGCGGGTGTCGCTCGCTCGTACTACGGTTCAACAGGGCGAGGCCGTCCTTGGTCAACTCCACGCGGCCGACCGGCCTGAAGAAGTGCGCCGGCTGGCAGCACAGGGAGAAGCCATCTTCTCGGAGGCGGTCCGCGGTAATCCGTTTGATTTCCGAGCGCATCTTGGTCGGGCCGAATGTCTCGAGATAAAACTCGCGTTACATCCGACCCGCGAGCACTTCTCCAATGCCGTGGCGGCGTGGCGCAGCACGATCCGGCGCAATCCGTCGGGTGCCGAGTTTCACTGGCGGCTGGGCCAGTTGTTCGCAGAGTATGCCGACCATGACCTGATCCGGATCCTGATATCGGACCGATATGCCCCCGAGTACGCCGATGCCATGCCCCCCCTGCCCTCCCCTGTTCGGAAAGTCTATCGGCCGGCCGTGGCGCACATGGCGCGGGCAACGGAACTTGCTCCCACCAGCCCCCGGGTGCGTCTGCGATACGGCCGCGTGCTCAAGCAGGCCGGCCAGGCCGAGGCGGCAACCGAGCAGCTTCATATCGCGCTGGAGTTGAACCGGCGGATGATCGCCGGGGACGCGCCCAAACGCCAGTTGCTTGACACTGCTGAACTGGACGAGATAAAGCGGGAGCTCAAGTTGATTGAGAGGGGCGGGGGTGGTATAATTCCTTTTGAAAGGCCCGGGCATCGATGATTTCACCGCGACAATATTTTCTGCTAATGCTGCTGCTCATCCCGGTAGGGTGCGGGCGCCCCGGCGCCGCGTATGTCCGGCCCGATGCGTTGTACGAACAGGCAACCGAGCTGGCTGATGACGGCCGCCACCTTGCGGCCGCCCGATCACTGGAGCAGTTCGCACGGGATTTTCCGCACGACGAGAGGGCGCACGTAGCACAGTATAACAGCGGGATAGAATATCGTGCCGCAGGCGAGCCGGCTCGGGCCTTCCGCGCGTTCAGGATATTGCGGCGTCGGTTCGAGTATTCCTGGCTCATACCGGATGCGAACGAACATGTCCTGGAGATCGGCCGGGAGCTTCTGGAGGCCGGTGATCGGCTGGGCCTGGATGCGTTAGAGTTTGTGATAACGTCCGCCCGGCGGAGCGCGGCGGCGGTCGAGGCACATCTGGCCCTGGGCGAGTATTACTATGAACGGGGCCGGTTCGCCGATGCCCGTCACGAGTTTGCGACGGTCGGCGCCGAGTACCCGAATCACGAGAAAGCTCTGTACGCGGAGTTCCGGGCCGCACTGTGCGCATATCGGCAGATCGGCCGGCCGGTGCGCAACATGCAGCACCTGCGGGAAGCCCGCGTCCGATTTCAGGAGCTGGTCGAATCCGACCTCGAGCCGCGGCAGCGGGAACTGGCGGAACGCTATCTCAAGGCCACGGCCGAACTCGGGGCCGACCGCCATTTGGACATGGCACGGTTCCACCTGAAACAGGGCCGGCTACCGCGCGCCCGGGCCCACCTGGAGGAAGTGATCCGCAGGTATCCGGAGGCCGGAGAACGAGTCGCTGCTGCACAAGAAGTTCTGGAACTGATCCAAAACCGGTATAATAAAGAGGAATGAAGACATTGAATCGAAAAGCGATATGGCTCCTGCCCGTGGCGATTGCCCTCACGAGTTGTGCCGGATATACCCATGGGTTCCGCTTGCCGGAAGGGGCTGAAGATGTCGAGACCATCGCCGTGGACATGTTTCGGAACAGAACATTATATATGAACCTTGATAGCGAATTCACGCTGGCTCTGCAGCGCGAGATCGAGGCGAAAACGCCGCTGCGCATCGCCAGCCGTGACGAGGCGGACACCCTGATCACCGGCTCGATCGAAGATTATGAGCGAGTCGTCTTGAGAGGGACAGATACCGACGAGGTGTCCAGATATCGGATAATTATGACCGTTAACTACACCTTCGAGCGATTGCCATCGGACGGCGCCGAGCGCCGTGAGATTCGCAGAGCGGTCAACTTGAAGCGATCGGCCGAGTACGAAGTCCGCTCGGCGGTGACCGAATCCCAGGCCCGAGCGCGCGCGGTTCGGCGTACGGCGCGCGGGCTGGTCAGCCACTTGTTTGAAACCTGGTAAAAAGGAGTATATCACTTGCCGGACATGCAGAAACCACCTGGAAAGAAAGGGCCCGGACCGCCCGACCAGCGCCCGCCCTCACGATTCGGCCGGGGCTGGATATTCTGGCTCTTGATCATCGGCCTCATCGCCGTATTCTGGCACCTGAGCGCGGACACAATGACCGATGCCAAATCGGTCGGCCTGACCACGTTCCGGAAGCACATATTGGCAGGCCACGTAGAACAAATCACCGTCAAGAGCGACTACTGGGAGGCCCGATTAAGAGAACCGGAAGAAGGCGAACCGTACCCTACAAAAGAAGGCGCCAAGGTCCAGGTCATTCGATATGAAACCCCTTACGAAGACGGTTCCTCGATCGAGGCCCAAAAGATATATGATACGATCGAACGGTTCAACGAAAAGGTCGAGCGGGCACGGGCCGAGGAGGTTGAAGAGCCCGAACTGGCCAAGTACGCCCGATATGAGCCGCTCGATCCGATCAACGAGACCGCGGCAGGTCGGCTCTGGACTCTCTTCATTACGGTGCTCCCCTTCGTCTTGATCTTTGGGCTGATGTACTTTCTCTTCTTCCGACACATGCGAGCGCCCGGCGGCCAGGGCATCCTGTCGTTCGGCAAGAGCCGAGCTCGCCTCTCCGAGAAGGAGAAGGTGAACGTCACGTTTGACGACGTAGCCGGAATCGAAGAGGCCAAGGAGGAAGTCCAGGAGATCGTCCAATTCTTGAAAAACCCCGACCGCTTCCGCAAGTTGGGCGGCCGTCTTCCCCACGGTGTCCTTCTCGTCGGGCCGCCCGGCTCGGGCAAGACGCTGCTGGCCAAAGCGATCGCAGGCGAGGCGGACACGCCTTTCTACTCCATCAGCGGCTCCGACTTTGTCGAGATGTTCGTCGGTGTCGGTGCCTCGCGTGTGCGGGACCTGTTCCAGCAAGCGAAGGCAAATTCCCCCTGCATCATTTTTCTCGATGAGATCGATGCGGTCGGACGCCAGCGCGGGACCGGGCTCGGCGGCGGGCACGACGAACGCGAGCAGACACTGAACGCGATTCTGGTCGAGATGGACGGGTTCGAAACCGATCAAGCAGTCATGGTCATTGCCGCGACCAATCGACCGGACGTGCTCGACCCCGCCCTGCGCCGACCGGGCCGGTTCGACCGTCAGATCATCGTCGATCTTCCCGACATCAAAGGCCGGGAAGGCATCCTCAAAGTCCATTCAAGCAAGATCAAGCTGGATAACGAAGACGACCTGAAAACGATTGCCCGCAGCACCCCCAGCTTCTCCGGGGCGGACCTCGAAAACCTGATTAATGAAGCGGCCATACTGGCTACCATGCGGAACCACGACGCCGTCCTGCTGCGAGACCTGGAGGACGCCCGCGATCGCGTCCTGTGGGGACGAGAGCGGCGAAGCAAGGTGATTGACGATGCGGAACGACGGATCATCGCCATACACGAGGCGGGCCATGCCATCGTCGCCCATCTCGACCCCGACCACGAGCCGCTCCACAAAGTGGGGATCATTCCCCGCGGCATGGCACTGGGGGCTACCATGCATCTGCCAGAGAAAGACCAGTACATGCTGGGCAAGCGCAAAGCCATGGCGAGCATTGCTACCCTGATGGCCGGTCGAGCGGCCGAGCAGCTATTCTGCGATGATATCCACACCGGGGCCGCAGACGACATCCGGCGGGCGACCGACATCGCACGCCGAATGGTGACGCAATGGGGAATGAGCGACGACCTCGGCCCCATCGTATATGGTGACGTGGAAGAACACCTGTTCCTGGGCAGAGAAGTCTCCCGCCACGAACAGGTCAGCGGCGAGATCGTCAGGAAGATCGACAAAGAAATTCGCCGTATCATCGACGAAGCCACGGAAACGGCCAGTAAATACCTGACCGAAAACGCAGAAGCAGTGGAGGCGGTCGTTACCGAATTACTCAAACGCGAGGTTCTCACGGCAGATCAGGTCGACCGACTCATCCGCGGCGAGGAACTGCCCGAACCGGAGCCGATTGCGACTCAGACACGCACTGAAGAAACTCCGCCGGAAGCAGATACCGCCGAGGACGCGGACCCGGAAACCGCCGAGCATCAGACCGATACCCCCGACCAGAAACCCGGTTACTCGCCCGTCCAGTGACGAAGCACACCTGACCCTATCGAGGTTCGCAAAGATACTGATGAAAGACGATTGGGTGATTGCCCGCTCGGCACTCGAACTGAACCCGCGAGTCGTCGGGTGGGACGATGCCGGCGCCCCCAAACGAGTTGAAATGGACGACGGCAGCGTCATCGAGGGGAACGGGATGCCCGTGCGAGACCGAGCCCGCCAACTGGACGGTCCGGCCCAGGTGGTCCTGTCGACGCTCGACGCATTCGAGGCCCGCCCGCGGTCCTTTGAATGCCGCGGCCGGAGGTTGGAGATCGATGGCCGGACGGCGGTGATGGGAATCATCAACACGACGCCGGACTCCTTCTCGGATGGCGGCAGGTTCCTAGACGCCGACCGGGCGATCGAGCACGGCCTGGCGCTGGTAGAAAACGGGGCCGATATACTCGATATCGGCGGCGAGTCCACCCGCCCGGGAGCCGAGCCCTGCTCCGCTGAGGAAGAACGCCACCGAACAGAACCGGTCGTCGCGGCCCTGGCGGAGAAAACTGATGTGCCCATCTCCATCGATACCAGCAAGCCGGAGGTCGCCCGCGCCGCACTGGAGGCAGGTGCCGGCCTGGTAAACGACGTGACCGGGCTGCGCGATCCAGAGATGGCACCGCTTGTTGCCGAGTACGATGCCGGGCTGATACTGATGCACATGCAGGGCGAACCGCGCACGATGCAGGAAGCCCCCCATTACGAAGACGTCCTGGCCGAGGTCACCCTTTACCTGCGCCGGGCCATGGCCCGGGCGGCCGAAGGGGGCGTGCAACTCGGCCGGATCATTGTCGATCCGGGGATCGGTTTCGGCAAGACCCTCGCCCACAACACCGAGATCATCCGGCGGCTACCGGTGCTCGCTTCGCTGGGCTGTCCGATACTGATCGGCTGCTCGCAAAAATCGATGATCGCGCATGCACTGGGCCTGCCGGTCGAGCGCCGGCTGTTCCCGTCGCTGGCCCTCAACGTATTGAGCATCGCCGGCAGGGCTTCTATAATCAGGGTTCATGATGTTGAGGCGGCCTGTCACGCTGCTGCGATGGCGGACGCTGTTCTGTACGGCACGAAACGGGACCTTGGGGGGGGATAGATACGATGCCACTCATACACTGGCTGACCAACAACTGGCAGATCGCGCTTGAGGTCCTTCTCCTCGCCTGCCTGTTCTATTTCGTCCTGTCGTTTTTGAAGGGAAGCCGCGGGGCGGGTGTATTGCGCGGTCTGGCCATTGTGTTTTTGATCGTAGTGGTCATCTTCCTCACACTCGCCGCCACTCTGGATATGTACGTGCTGAGTTGGCTTATCAACCGCGGTGCCACATTCGTGGCGTTCCTGCTCATCGTGATCTTTCAGCCGGAGCTCCGGGGGGCATTGCTCCGTGTCGGCCAGAATCCGCTTTTCACCCCTTTCTTCCGCGAGAGCTGGGACGCGTCGCAACAGATCACGGAAGCGGTGATGGCCATGGCACGAGAGCGGATCGGAGCATTGATCGCAGTACAGAGATCGGTCGGGCTGAAAACGTTTACCGAGGGCGGAAAACGGTTGGACGCCGAGGTCACGGCCGAATTGCTGGTAAGTATTTTCCGCCCGGGAAGCCCGTTGCACGACGGGGCCGTGGTCATCAAGGGAGACCGCTTGATCGCCGCCGCATGCCTGTTCCCACTTTCGGAGAACCCGAACATCGATACCAGCTTGGGTACGCGACACAGGGCGGGGATGGGCGTGACCGAAGAATCCGACGCCATTGCAATTATCGTGTCGGAAGAGACGGGGCAGGTGTCGGTCGCTCAGAACGGACGCCTGACGCGGAATGTTGAAGAGAAGACTCTGCGGCAGTTGCTCCACGCCGTTTCCTCTGAAGAGGGCTTCCAGGCCGTCCCCGCGAAGGAGGCAGGTTGAACAAAACGATCTCATTTCTGCTCAAAAACAAGGTGCTTAAGCTCATCTCTCTGGCCCTGGCCATTGCGACCTGGGTCTATGTCAGCGAGCAGCGAGACAAACAAAGCGAGCTTCAGGTCCCGTTGACCCTGCGAGTGCCCGAAGGCAAGTTCCTGCTTGAGCCGCGCACTCCCCCCATGCTGGGCCTGGTTCTGCGCGGGCCGGCCAGGGCCGTCACCCAGTTTCGAGAGGAAGCCCTTTACGCCGACATCGCCATCACCGACAAGGTATCGCGCCTGCCTGACACCTCGGAGTCCCCCCAGCCGATCACCATCCAGATCGGCCCGGAAGACATTCAGAATGTCCCTGACAATATGACCGTGCGATCTGTCGAGCCCCAGCGCATCTCGATACTGATCGATGAGCTGACAAGAAAGCGCCTGGACGTGGAGGTCGATCCCCGGCAAGACCTGAAAGGCGAATTGCAAGAGGGTTACCGAATACATCGAATCAGCCCCGTGCCCAACAAGGTGATGGCACAGGGGCCGCGCAGTATTCTGGCGCGACGCCAGACCATCCGCCCGCTCCCGCTGGACATAACCGGGCTTGGCCCGCAACCGTGGAACCCGACTATCCAACTTGATACCGGCGACGCCGAGACAGGCCTGCGCGAATGTTTGTCGCCGGAGCCGCCCGAGGTCCAGGTCTGGTTCTTCTTCACTCGGCCGACAATTGAAAGGACTTTCGAACAAATCCCGATCATTATCCACGCCCCGCCCGGTTTCAATTACAAGGTGCTGGACGCCCAGACACACGAACCCCTGAAGAATATCCCCGAGGTCACCATACGAGGCCCCGAGAACCTGTTGGAAGACAACGGCGTGGTCGTTCGCGCCATCGTTAACCTGACAGAGGTGGACCCGGCCGGGACGCCGGAAATCGAAGAGA
>PUPC01000332.1 GCA_003553185.1 Planctomycetota bacterium
CGTCGAGGGGACCGAACATCCCCTGCCCGACATCCGCATCGACGAGGTCAGCGCCCCGATGGAAGCCAGCTTGGGCGACGTGTTGCAGTTCCACGTCACGGTCACCAACGACTATCGCGACAACTTCGAGACCCGGCTCTCGCTCGAAGAGAAGAGCGTCGAACCGGACGCCCCCTCCCGAAAACAGGAATACCAGCGGGTGGCGCTGAGAGAGGTCACCCTGTCCAGAGGCCGAAACGTGGTCCCCATCGCCACCATCCCGGCGATGACCGGGCGGTGCCGATATCGTCTGCAGATTCCCTCCGACGGCCCCGTCCCCGATGAAATCGATTATCACGCGCCCTTCGAGGACCAGAACAACTGGCGCGAGGTGACCGTCGATATCCAACGGCGCAGCCTCCGCGTCCTGCTCATCGCCGACCGGCCGACTAGGGAATACTTCTACCTGGTCCCGGCTCTCCTCCGCGACCCCGTCGTCCGGCTCTCCTGCTTCCTGCAATCGGCCGACATCGATTATATTCACCAGGGCAACGAGGTCATCGACGTGCTCCCCGAGACAACCGAGGAGTGGAGCCGATACGACGTGGCCATCCTCTATGATATCGATCCGGCAAAAATCACCTCATCCCAGATTGACGGTCTGGATGCCATGGTCCGGGACGGGGGCGGCCTGATGTTTATCGCAGGCCGGAACAACGGTCTGGCCGACCTGATCCAGGTGCATGCCACACGAATCCGCGAGCTCCTGCCCGTCGAGATCGACCGGAACGTACACCCGAATTACGACAGACGATACGAACGCGCATTCGACGTGCAGAGGACCAACCGGGGCAAGCAGCATTCGCTTCTGCAGGCATCCACCATGCACGACGAAAACGAAAAGGTCTGGGAACGGTTCCCCAGCTTCTACTGGAATGCCCCCGTCGTCCGACCGAAGAGCGACAGCGTCGTGCTCCTGGAGAGAGCCGACGGCAATAATGACCCGTTGATGGCGGTCGGGATCGTCGGCGAGGGGACCGTTTTCTTCACCGCCATCGACTCGATGTGGCGGTGGCGCTACCCCTACGAGACCTACGAATACGACCGATTCTGGATTCGCGCCATCCGATACCTGGGCGAGGTGCGACTGCACGGTGCCCGGACACAGGTCTCTCTCGAGGTGGAACCGCGCACGGTCAACCCCCGGCAGGAAGTTAACGTATATCTCCAAGTGCTCGACTCGACGATGATGAGCGCCCTGCGCGGCGAGCCGGTGTATGCCCGCGTGTTCAGTTCGGACAACCCCAGGGATGTCCGGATGGTCCGGCTCACCCCGCCGCCCGAAGGAGGCACCGAGTATCACGGCTCCTTCCGGGCCGAAGGCCGAGGCGAGATTACCTGCCAGGTGCGGCAGGTGCCCAGCGACGCCGACACCCGCGAACGGGCCCTGTTCGACGTGTCGACCCACTTTGAAGTGCGGGTCGAGCCGCTTCAGCTACTCAACACCGCCGCAGATGTCGATGCCGCCCGGGCGCTCACCGAGGCGACCGGCGGCGAAATGCTCACATACCGCGACCTGCATGACGAGGATTTCGACCGCCTCGCCGAACAGGTTGACCCGACGAAACGACAGATCGTCACAGCGATCACATTCCAGATATGGGATACGCTCCCCTTCCTGGTCCTGTTCCTCGTGCTGATCTGTGGAGAGTGGTCACTTAGAAAATGGTGGGGACTCCTATGACGAAAACAATGCTCAACCGCCTGATGTCGAGAGCTGTGTGGGGAAGTATACTCCTCCTTATTGTGGCTGTACCCGCGACGGCCCGTGCAGGGGAAGACGATGCCGTGAGGCACGTCGAGGAAGACCCATACGCCCTGCTCGGCCTGGGCGAAGAGGCCGCCGTATCGCCCGGGGTAGACCCCGCATTCCTGGTGCTGCCGCGGGCCACCGAGCGGAGCACCATGCCGGACCAGCTGCTCACCCCTCTTACCGAGGAGATGATCGAGGAGATGCTCACCTACCTGAGCAACCGGCAGGACCCAGACGGCGGGTGGTCGGACACGCAGTTCGAGTCCAACGCCGGGGTGACCGCGCTGGTGTGCCTCGCCATGATGGCCGAGGGCAGCAGGCCGCGCATCGGCAGATTCGGCCGGCAGATCGATCACGGGATGGAATTCTTGCTCAACAACGTCGAGGACAGCGGTGTGATCGCCGCCCGCGGCCGATACCAATACGGTCCGATGTACAGCCACATCTACTCGATGCTCGCCTTGTTGTATGCCTACGGCGACATGCCCTGGCGGGGCGAAACCCAGGACGTGATTGCCCGGGGCATCCAGGCAGTCCAGCGCAGTCAAAAGCTGGACGGCGGCTGGCGATACCAGTTCTCCCGCGAGGGAGCGTCCGACATGTCCGTCACCGGGAATGTCCTCTGGGTGTTGCGGACCGCCAAGAAATGCGGTTTTACCGTGGACTCCGAGGCGATTGAGAATGGCGTGGAGTTCATCCAGCAGTGCGCCCTGCCCGACGGGACGTTCCGCTACCGCGTGTGGGGGCTGGATGCGTCGCCCAGCTTGGGTGGAACAGGCATCATCGCTCTGGTTAACGATGGCCGGCTCGACCACCCGCTGATCATGCCTGCTCGCGACCGCATCGAATACGACTATCGGCGCTACACCGTCGAAGACCTGAAAGAGAGGCGGTTCTTCGTATATGGCGCCTGGTATGCCAGCATCGCAATGTACATGTCCGGCGACGACTACTGGATCCCGTGGTTCGAGAAGACCCGATCCGTCCTCCGGGCCATGCAGCGCAGCGACGGCGAAGTGTACGACGAGTTCGACAACACCGTATATACCACCGCGATGGCTGCGATGCTGCTTCAGACGCCCTATGGATATCTGCCCCTTTATGAGCGGTAAGAAAAGAGAAAATCCTATCCTGCTGACCTCCGGTGTGAGGAAGAACAGATGAGTCTTGCGAACCTTGAACGCGTATGTAACCAATTCCGACGACGGCTGAAGACGCTCTCGGTCAAGGCGGGTGTGGCCCGCATCGTCCTGCTCGCAGTGACGGTGACCGCCGCAATGCTCCTCCTCGACTGGTGGGCGCGGCTGGCCTGGCCCGGGCGACTGCTCGGCCTGCTCGTCCTGCTCGGCGGAGTGGTTGTAACCTTCATCTGGACGCTCTATCGGCCCCTGAAGCAGCGCTGGTCGAACGAACAGATACTATCATACGTCGACTCCACCGCCCCGTCCGGCGGCCGGGGGATGCTGCTCGACCTGTACGAACTTCTGCACAAGGACCAGGTGCAGGAACTCGACAGCCCGATTGGCGAACAACTCGCCGAACAGGCGGTGCAGGAGCTGGAACCGGCGGTAGAACGGATCAAGGTCGCCGGCTCCTTCGAGACAAAAAAAGCGTCGAACTGGGTTGCGGCCGCCACCGTGGCAGTGCTCGTGTTTCTCGGCGTGGGCGTAGGCCTGTATGCCATCACTGGCGATAACTACATCGGCGTCGGGATGCAGCGGCTGTTCCTGCTCTCCAGCGAGAGGTGGCCCCACCAGACCCACATCCACCTCGACAACCTGCCCGAACCCGGCTACCGGGTCCCACAGCGTGGCGACCTGACCATCGAGGGACACGTCAGAGGCCAGGTGCCGCCCAGCGTCCTCGTGCAGTATCGCAGTGAGGACGACACCGACTGGCATCGGACACGGGCTCCGGTGGACGACGACGGCCGCTTCGAACATACGTTCACCGACGTCCGGAGCGAATTTGCCTTCATCCTCGAAGGCGGGGACTACCGAACCTCTCGCTACCTAGTCGCGATCAGCCCGCGCCCGTACATCGAGCATGTCGTCGCATCCTACGAGGCAGTCCCCTATGCCCGCATCCCCAGCCGGACTGCGGAAGACGGGCGCGTCCGCGGGCTCGAGGGACAGCGAGTCACACTCCGGTTCCGCAGCTCGATGGACCTCGATGAGGCCCAGTTCATCCAGCGCGTGAACGGCGACCCGGTCGAGACCACACGGTGGACCTTCACCGACGCGAACCGAAGAACGTTTGAGAAGGAATTGGTACTCGAAGAGTCCGGCTCGTACCAGATCGTCCTGAAGGACATGTTTGAGGTGGGCCAGGAGCGGCCGGAAATTTATGCCATCATGGTCCATCCCGACCATCCACCGGAAGTCCAGATCACCGCGCCCGGCGAAAACCTCGAACAGACTATGGCCGCCCGCGTCGACGTCGCCTTCCGCGCCACCGACGATTTCAATCTGGACAGCATCCAGGTCATGTACGCGTTAGACGGCAGCGATCCCGTCCCGCTCCCCCCGGAGATTACCGGCCCCATCCCGACCGGCGGGCGCATGCAGGAGCACGACTTCCGGTGGGACCTGACTCGGACGATGGACCCGCGGGACCCCGACATGCAGGACCCGCTGCCCGACTCGGGCACGATTACATACTTCGTCCGGGCGAGCGACGGCCGCGAAGGCCGCGAGCCGGTCGACTCTGCACGGTATAGCATCAGCATTGTGCCCCCCGCCGAGTTCCACAGGCGCGTCTTCGAGCGGGCATCCACCCGGCTGCTCAACCAGGCCCGGATTGCCGAAGGCCACCAGTTGCAGGCCTGGGTGGACGCACTCGGGTGGCTCGAGGCGATGGACGATGACGAGTTGGACATGTCCGGTTCCGATCATCCGGGCCACGTTGAGAACGCGCTCTGGGCCAGCATGGCTGCCAACCAGGACGCGGTAGTCCGCGATGTCCGCGAGCTCACCAGGGCACTCGAAACGCTGATCAGCCAGTACGAGCGAAACGACATGCAGCGAGCGTTCATGTCCGGGCGCGTAGCAAACATCAGAGATTATATCAGGGAGCTCGAGGACCGCGTCCAGAGAGCTGCCGATGGCATCCAAGCCGCCGAGCCGGTCACCGACGCCGATGCACAGCCAGATCCGTTGTATGATCGCCGAAAAGGCCAGCTGGGCAACATCGACCACACCACCGGCTTCATCGTCGACCAGAAGATGGCCGCGCTGCTGGTACAGCGGCTCCTACGAAGACTGTACGACTGGCAGGACCTCCAGACAGCGACCGTCCAGGCCACCAACATCGAAATCACACTCCGCGAGGTCATGGAAGCCAACCACGAGACCTCAGCCAAGTACATCGGGCAGAGCATCCTCAACCTTTCCTACGAGGAACAGGAAGAGCTGATCACCCTGGCCAGACGCCAGCAGACTGTGGCCGATGCCGAAGGGCAGCTCGAATCCCAACTCGATTACATGATCGAGCGAGCCGAATTCCAGGAACGCCCCGCGATCCTCGCTCCACTGCGGAGCGTGTTTGAACTGCTCCGTGATAACCGCGTGCACGACATGCTGGAAGAGGCCGCGCGAAAGATTGAGAACAACCAGGGTGCCGACGTCATACCGCACCTGGAAAACGCCCTGCACTGGATTCGGGCCGTCCGCGGCGCCCTGGTCCGAGCGGGCAGGGATGTGGACGATGAAGGCCCCTCCGCAATCGACATCGCCATGGACGTGGACGTCGAGCGCAGTCTGGACCCGCAGCGGTTCCGCGATGTAATGGCCGAACGCGAGGCGGAAGAGGAAGACGAGGAGGAGGAGGAGATAACGGCTTCCGATATCCGAGAGCCGATCGTCGTCGATCGCCTTGACCCCCGCGAGTTCTTCGAAAGTCTGGGCGAGGGCGAAGAGGCCCTGTCCGAAGCGATCCGTTTCGGCATCGAGAGACAGGAAGACGTGTTGGCCCGCACCCGGTTCTTCGGCGGGACCGGCCAAGGTGGCAGCGACGCCGAACCGATCACCGATGAAGACCTACCTAGGTTCCGTCGGCTCAGCCAGGGGGCGCTCCTCGAACGCCAGGACCTGACCATCGAAAGCATCGAGGTGGCGCGAGATCTGGCAGAGGACGAGGACGCCGAGATGGTTGTCGTGTTCCTCGACCTGTCGAAGGAAGAACTGGGCCAGTCGCGTCAACTCATCGCACAGGACGCCCCGAACTACTCGGTATGTACTCAGCAGTTGCAGGACGGCACCATCCGGCTGCTCCAGACGACAGTTGGCGATTACATGCCCTCTCGTCAGGCGGTCCTGGATGCCGTCGCCGAAAACCGGCGGAGTGCGGAGACCGAGGGCGACGAGGACGACGAAGACCGCGGCCAGGTCAAACGAGCCGGACACGACGACCGGGGCCAGCCGTATGTGCTCCGAGGCGAGAACCTCGACCTGGCAGAGGCCATGATGAACGATATCCTCACCGCGTTCATCTATCAGGACCATAACGCCAGGACCGTGAACCGACTGGCGGAGACGGAACCGGCTGACGAACTCCAGCAGCAGTTCGAGGCCGAGAACCGCGACCGGGCATCCGGCCTTCAGACGGACGTTACCAGGCGGATCGTACAAGTCGCCGAACGGTTCGAGCAGGTCGAATCCGAAGAGGTCAAGATGCAGCGGCTGACCCGTCGCGGCGGGACCGTCATGGTGGACGACGAAGCACCCAAACGCATCGAAGAGACCAGCGTTGGAGAAATCATCGCACTCAGGCCGGACGACGGCAGCCCTGAGGACCTCGGGATTGGCGACCTGGACCGCGAAGGCGACCGCGATGCCAACCGTGAACTGGTCCGGCGCCTCGAAGACCAGTCCCGGACGTTCAGCCAGACTATCCGCAGCTTCCGCGGCTTGTTCCCCACGGTCGTCCGAATCCCCAGAAGAATCCGAGAGGAAGAGGAAGGCCCGCCTGCCTTGAGCGAAGAGGATTGGGAGCAGATGACTGCACCAGACACGATTCGCGCCCACCTCGAGACTCATGCAGATCCGCTCCTGTCCGAGCATATCCGGGAGATCATGATCAAGCAACTGGACGAAGAGGACGGCCAGTCATTCGAGAAACGGTACGAACAATATGAGAGGTATCTGCCCCTGCTCCGAGCGTACTTCAGTTCCTTTGTCACTCCCGATGCAGAAATCGACCAGGAGCAGCCCGTAGATGAGGGAGCGGAAGAGCCAGCCATCCCAGAGGAGGTCCCTGAATAATGAAATCCAGCCACACATTCCCAATCAGAATCGCCGGCCTCTTCCTGGCGGCGCTTCTCGTTCTCGGCCCCGCGACCGCCGTGTTTGCCGAGGAGATCTGGCTGCACGACGATACTCGCGAGTACGGCCTGGTGCGAGGGATATCGGACGACGGCGAGCATCTGATCATCCTTCTCCCTACCGGCGAGGAACAGCGTATCAAACTGGAAGAGATCATCGCCATCCAGTTCCTCGGCCGAACCCCGCTGCTCACTCAAGCGGGCACGCAGGAGCTCCGGTTCGTCCAAGGCGGGACCCTGCGCGGACAGATCATCGAGAGCCACCTGGGCGATGAGCCGGAGAAGTATCCCTCCGACCTCATTCGCCTCCGTACGCCGACGGCTGGCACGGTCGACATCAACTTTGCCCGGCTCCGCGGCTTTGTCGGGCTTCCCCTGATCGGCTTCATCGGTCGGGCCTCCGAAGAGCTCGTCGAAAGCGAGCTCGAAGAGGGCCAGAGCAGGTATCTGGATACCCTTATCGACGAGCGGGGCAGCATGTACGACGGTCTCATCCGTAATCTGGAAAGAACACGGTTCGACATATACCACGAGCGGTTGGTTCGAATGGTCCGCCTCGAGGCCCTCTTCGTCGCCGGGGTGCGGCTGGCCGACGCCGGGCGTGATGATATTTCGCCGTGGGATGGCGAGACCCAGATGCGGATCAGCACCCGCGACGGCAGCAGGATCGAGGGCACCCTCAACCGAATCCATCTCGGCGAATGGTGGGTCAACCCCATATGGGACGAGGACAAGACGCTCAGGATCGACGTGGACGAGATCTCGCTGGTCCAGATCATGGGCGGCCGCGTCCAATACCTCTCCCAACTCGAACCGATCGAGGTGGAAGAACAGACCATCCTGGCCCCCCCGCAGCCCTACCAGATGGACCTGAATTGCCAGGGAGACGCCATCTCGATCGCCGGGAGACGCTATCCCTGGGGCATCGGCGTACACGCCAACTCGAAGCTGACCTTCGACCTGAATGAGCGATTTAGCCAGTTCCGAGCCGATGTGGGCATCGACACCCGAATGGGCGACCGCGGCAGCGTCGTCTTCCGGGTGTACGGCGACGGCAGGGAACTGGTCAGTACCGGAGTGTTGAGGGGCGGCGAGATGGAATCCCTCAACGTATCGGTCGAGGGCGTGAGCCATCTTCGACTGGAAGTAGATAGTACCGACGACCTCGACCTTGGCGACGTCGCCAATTGGGGGTCCGCTCGGGTGATTCGATAGGAGGCAATATCAACGTGAGCGATACCGACACAGGTGCCAAAAATGCTCTGCGCGCCGGCACACGTGAGGCGGAAGTCGAACTCGCCACCCCAGAGGAGTTCCACGAGACCTTCCAGCGGGTCCGGCAGGAGATAGCCCGGGTGGTGGTCGGACAGGACCGGGTGATCGAGCATCTCCTGATCGCCGTCTTCTCAGACGGGCACGTCCTGCTGTCAGGGGCACCGGGCTTGGGCCGCACCCTCATCGTCAAGACGCTGGCCGAGATCCTGGGTCTGGAATTTCGACGGCTGCAGTTCACCCCCGACCTCCTGCCGACCGACATCATCGGCACCGAGATTCTGGAGAACCGCAAGGGGACGGGCGACCGAGCGTTCCGGTTCTTCAAGGGCCCCGTGTTCGCCAATATGGTGCTGGCCGACGAGATCAACCGCAGCCCGGTGCGAACCCAGGCGGCGCTGCTCGAGGTGATGCAGGAGCGCCAGGTCTCGATCGGCGGGCAGACCTATTTCCTGCCCCGCCCGTACAACTTGGTCGCCACGCTGAACACGCTCGAGTCGGACGGGACCTGGCAATTGGGCGAAGCCCAGACCGACCGGTTCATGTTTGCGATCGAGCAGGAGTATCCGGCCTACGACGAAGAAAACAAGATGATCCGATATACGACCGGCAGCTTCCGGGCGCAGGCGGATGAGGTGACCGGTCCGGAAATGATTCTCAAGATGCAGGCGCTGGCCAAGCGGGTTCCCGTAGTCCCGTCGGTCCGCGACTTCGCCCTCGCCCTCGTCCGGGCCAGTCGGCCCGAATCCATCGAGTCGGTTGAGAGTGCAAAACGAACCGTTCGGCTGGGTGCATCGCCGCGTGCCGCCCAGGCCCTGTTGAGGGGCGGGAAGGTCTCCGCCCTCGCTCGCGGCCGAACCCACGTAACACGTGAAGACATAATCAGCGTCGCCCGGCCTGCCCTCGCCCATCGGCTCTTGCTCGATTTCCGGGCCGAAGCCGAGGGCCGGAGCTACAGCGACGTGCTCGACGAACTGGTAGCAAGGGCTGAGGAGAAAGCGCTTCCCAGCGTTTCCAAGTGGACGCGAGAGCTCCTCAAAGTTTCCGAAGGAGAAAGCAAGTAATGAGCGACAAGATCGAATTCGAACTGCCGAAAGAGAAAGAGTGGACCGACGAGGAGATCGAGAAGATCCAGCATCTCCGGGATGCACACGACCGGATGATGAGCCAGGTCCGAAAAGCCATTGTTGGGCTGGACGAAGTCGTCCGCCTTACCACCATCGGGCTGTTCGCCCAGGGCCACTGTCTGCTCATGGGTGTGCCCGGCTTGGGCAAGACGCTGCTCGTCCGATCCCTGGCGGCCAGCTTGTCCCTCAAGTTCCGCCGGGTACAGTTCACCCCCGACCTGATGCCGTCCGACATCACCGGCACCGAGGTCATCCAGGAGAACAAGTCGACAGGCGAACGCCAGTTCCGGTTCCTGGAAGGGCCGATCTTCACCAACGTGCTCCTCGCTGATGAGATCAACCGAACTCCCCCGAAGACCCAGGCCGCTCTGCTCGAGGCCATGCAGGAGCGACAGGTGACCGTCGGCGGCGTCCGCCGCGACCTCACCCGCCCGTTCTTCGTGCTCGCAACCCAGAACCCCATCGAGCAGGAAGGGACTTACCCCCTGCCCGAGGCCCAGATGGACCGGTTCATGTTCCAGATCAACGTGGGCTACCCCAGCGAACTCGAAGAGAAGAAGATCCTGGCGATGACGACCGCCGGCTACGAGCCCGACATCGAGCCGGTGCTGACCCACGAGGAGATTCTCGAGCTCCAGAAGCTCGTCCGACGGGTCAAGATCAGCGACGAGGTCGTCGATTTCATCCTCCGCCTGGTCCGGGCTACCCGCAGCTCCGAGAAGGACTCGCCCGACTTCATCAAAAAGTGGGTCACCTGGGGCGCCAGCCCGCGGGCCTGCCAGAACCTGGTCATCGGCGGCAAATCCTCGGCCATCCTCGACGGACGGAACGAGGTCACCATCGACGACGTTCTCTCCGTCGCCCATCCGGTCCTGGTTCACCGGATTCTGCCCAACTTCGCGGCAGAGGCCGAACGAGTCGATTCAACAACCATCGTCGACGAGCTCCTCAAGGTGGTACAGTGACATGCCAGACTACTTCGATCCAGCGGTGATCGGCCGCATCAAGAACCTCGAGCTGCGGAGCTTGCGCCTGGTCGAGAGCTTTTTCACCGGGATGCACAAGAGCCGCCTCCTGGGAATCAGCACCGAGTTTGCCCAGCATCGGCAGTACGTGCCGGGCGACGACGTGAAGCACCTCGACTGGAAGGTCTTTGCAAAGACCGACCGGTTCTACGTCAAGCAATACGAGGCAGAGACCGGCATGCCGGTCACCTTCCTCATTGACACCAGCAACTCGATGTTCTTCAAGAGCGAAGAAGCGCCGATGAGCAAGTTCGATTACGCGGCGACGCTCCTCGGCGCTCTGTCCTACATGCTGCTCCAGCAGAAGGACACCTTCGGGCTGATGTGCTTCGACGAGAACGTCAACGAGGTCATCAGGGCGCGCGGGTCCGGCTCGCATTTCCGGAACTGCATCCGAGTGCTCGAAGGTGCTAAGCCCAGCGGCCACACATCGCTCTACGACGCCATCTTCTCGATGTGCGGACAGATCAGCCAGAAGGGGCTGGTGGTCATCATCAGCGATTTCATCGACGACGTCGACCGGCTGAGTCTCGCCCTGGGCCAACTGAGCTTCCTCGGCCAGGACGCAATCCTGTTCCAGATCGAAGACCCCGTCGAGCGTGACTTCCCGTTCTCCGGGCAGACCATCTTCCTCGGTCTCGAAGACGAAGGGAAGATGCTGTGCGAACCGAGGGACTTGAGGAACGCCTACCTCGCCGAGCGTGACCGGCATTTCGAGGAGATTCGCCAGGC